>PNAP01000018.1 GCA_003169735.1 Chloroflexota bacterium
CGTACTCGCCGAGCGCCTGGACCCACACGCCCGGGTAGTGGTCGAGGCGGGTGAAGGTGAGGCGCTCCCCGCGCTTGGTGTTCTGGACGCCGGCGCGGCGGAGGTTGTCGAGGATCACGGTCACGAACCGCCCGGCGTCCTCGGCGAGCGCCGTCTTGGCGACCGATTCGTCCTTCGGGCCATCGACGAGCACGCGGTGGGGCGACAGGCTCTCGACCGTGAACGGGCCTGAGACGCGGACGATCTTGCGGTCCTCGTACGGCCGGTCGAAGAGCATCTCGGTCTCGGCGTGCTTGGCGATGGCCTTGTCGATCTCGTCGCGGCTCATGCCCTCGTGGATGTCGGGGTTCTGGGCGATCGATTTCAGCGTCACGTGCGGCACGCGCTCGTAGACGAAGCCACGGCGGATGTCGTTCGAAGTCGACGCACCGACTGCCGGCGCCTGGCCGGTGAGCTCGGCCTCCTTGCGGAGGCCCGCGTCCGAGTCGGCGAGCAGGTAGTACGGGTACTTCGCGGCCATCAGGCGCGAGCGCGCGAGGGCGAGCGCCACGCGACTCGTATCGACCGTGATCCAGCGCCTCCCCCACTGCTCGGCGACGTATGCGGTCGTGCCAGAACCGCAGGTCGGATCGAGGACGAGGTCACCGGGATCCGTGGTCATGAGAATGGCGCGGGCGACCAGTGAGGTTCCGGACTGAACGACATAGACCTTCGGGTCGGCCCGGCTTTGCACAGCGCCACCGATGTCGGTCCACACGTTTCCAAGTGCGAACGCCGGAAAGTCATCGAGGTACCGGACATAGCCCAAGCTGCCAGAGAGCGCATGCACGCGGCCGGCGAGCAACAGCCGGTCCATTCCCTCTCGGTTGGTCTTCCATTCGCCGGTTCGAGGCAAGAACTCACGTCCGTCGACCTCGACGGGATAGAAGCCCGTCCGCGCAGTCCGGACCCTCGGCGAAGTCAGATTGTCGATGCGGAATGGACGACCCTCGAGGTTTTCTGAGGCTGACGTTCGGCGCCCATCGGGAAGCTCGACCTGATCGTACTTGGCGGCGCCGGCGCCTCCAACGGCCTTCTCAGAAAAAACCTGCCGAAACTTCAGGGCGTCGATGTCGCGGGCATACCAAAGCAGGTAATCGGCGGTCCCGGCGAGATACCGACCCGTCGTGACCGCCGTCTTGGCGAATGTGATCTGCGACACGAAGTTATCAGCGCCAAACACCTCGTCAAGAATCGAACGCGCGACATGCACATTCTCGTCGCCGATCTGAACAAATACAGACCCAGAGTCAGTAAGCAGCTCGCGGGCCGCTACGAGTCGGTCTCGGAGATAGGCCAGGTACGAGTGAATCCCTAACTCCCAGGTATCGCGGTAGGCGCGTACCTGTTCGGGTTGCCGTGTCAAATCTGAGGCATTACCGTCCCGGACGTCGCGCTTCCGTGTTGAGACCTGCCAGTTCGAGCCGAACTTGATGCCGTATGGCGGGTCGATGTAGATGGTCTGGACCTTGCCCTTCAGGCCTTCCTTCTCGGCGAGGCTGGTCATGACCAGGAGCGAGTCGCCCAGGATCATGCGGTTCGACCACTTGCCGGGGTGGCGGTAGAAGTCGACCCGCTCCTCGAACGTCAGGCCCGTGTAGGGGGCGAAGAAGCCGAGCTGCTGCTCCGAGCGCCGGCCCTCGCTCTCCGCGCGCAGCTCCTCGACCAGCCCGAGCGGGTCGATCGTCTCCTGGATGTAGATCGGGACGGCCGGGACCTCGAGGTCGCTGGCGTCCTGCTCGTCCTTGCCCCTCCAGACGAGCTGCGGGTCGAGCGTCGGGTCGCGTGGGTAGCGCACGATCGCGGGCCTCTTCTCCTCCGGGCGGGCGAACGACTCGAGCTCGGCGGTCGGGATGTTCGACCGACTCGCCGACGGGTGCGTCGTGGCACGGACCACCGTCCGCGGCTTCATCTTCTCAGCCACCGCTTATCGCCGACTTTCGGTCGTTCGTCATCGCGTCTCAGGGTAAGCCCCAGATAAGCGTCCGTCAGTACGGTCACGCAATGAAGCGACCGAGACTTGACTGCCAAGGTGCTTGGCAGCTAGTGTCTACGTGGTTAACAGTCCGGCGGTGACGGCTCGAATGGTCATCGCTCGGATCCGCTCGCTCGACGCAGGTGCGCGACGGATCCATCAAGTCGGATCGCACCAGAAGTGGCGACTGAGCGATGGCACCGTCGTGATGATCCCGGTCCACGCAGGTGATATCCGACCGGGGACTTTGCGAAGCATCGAGCGGCAGGGAGAGAAGGCGTTCGGGCCGAGATGGCTGCTGCGCCCACATTGAGGAACTCGCATGAAGACCTACGTGGCTGGATACGAACATGACGGTCGAGCGTGGGTCGTCCAGTTCGACGACCCGGACATCTCCACTTTCGGCCGGACGCTGAGCTCCGCGAAACGGTATGCCCGTGAACTCCTTCGCGCCTTTCTCGAGGTCGATGACCTCGAGGCTGCCGAAGTCGAGATCGTGGACCGAGTGCAACTCCCACCGACAGTAGGGCTCGAGCTCGAACAGCTCGGGGAGATGCGGGCTCAGTCAGATGGCCTTCGAGCCAAGGTCGCTGAGGAGACTCGCCGCGCCGTGGTCGACCTTCGCCGTGTTGGACTGTCGACGCGGGATGTGGGTGAGATCCTCGGAATATCCGGCGCACGCGTCGCACAGATCGAACGCGAGACAACTCCGGCCTGATCGCTGCTTGCGGGTGGCTCCGCGACCGGCTGTGTCGGGCGCTCGGCAGGGCCACAGAACCCGATCCGGATCGCCCCGGCGGCTTCTGGCGGACACCCGCTGAGGCGAGCCCGCCGCCGTCGTCGTCTGATTCGGGAAGGTCCCAGGTCGGGTCGGAACCCGAGCGTTTGGCCGTGAATCGCTGCACCGCCCAAGCGAACTTCGTGACGACCGAGGCGAAGACGACGTCCGACCGTCGATGCCTACGGCTCTTGCCCGCCACCTATCGGGAACTCCGTATCTGCTTCAACAGGCGTTTCAAGGTCGTTGGGTTGTATACCTCACGGCGATCCGCCACTCGTACCACGAGGATGACGAGCCGAGCGTCTTCGACTTCATACAGGACGCGATAAGCGTTGACCGCGATCCTCCAGATGCGCTCGTTGCCTGAGCCGGAGAGCAGCTTGGCACCGTCCGGTCGCGGTTCGCGAGCAAGTCCATCGATGGCAGCGGCGACTGCGCCCTGGGCATTGATCGGAATCGCCTCCAGTTGCCGAGCGGCGCTCGCCAGGAACTGAATTCGGTACGGGCTGCCCACGGCGCGCGGGGCCTCGACCGTGCGCTACCGCTGTAACCTGGCCCGGAGTTCTTCCCAAGTGATCGGCACGGCGTTATCAGGATCGGCCAGCGCCTCGCGTGCTGCCGCGAGATCCATCTCGTCTTCGAGCGCCTCAAGGAGTTCGATGTCGGCCATCGGCACGATCGCGGCGAGCTCGCGCCCACGGCGAACGACCCGAACGCGCTCATTCGCATACGCGACCCGATTGACCAACTCCGCGAAATCGTCGCGTGCCTCGGTGACCGTGATGCTGTTCGCCATGGTTCGGCTCCTATTCTTACGTTACGTACGAAGCGTACGCCCCATGCCTCCCAACGTCAACGGCGGTACTATCCGTTCATCTCCGCACGGCGCGCCACGAAGCGCGAACGCTATGAATACGAAGACGAACCCCAGGCCTGGGAAGTCGATACGCCGGACCCGTGAGCGGTACTGGCTCGAGGATGACGAGGGCTACGCCCTCTGGCGCAAACGAAAGACCCCTGTCGCCTCGCTCGTGATCGCCGCGCGTGGCTTCGAGAACGGACTGGACCCGAAGATGCTCGTTCTGGTTCGCAGGACGGCAACAGGCGACCGCGTGATCATCGCCACGGGGTCTGAACTCCAGACCATGTCGGAACCCTTCAAGCCGATTCGATCACCTGAGCAAGAGGCTCACTACAGACGTTTCCGAGCAGCGCTCGAAGGCGCCCTGGATATCGGGATCGACGGCGCCACCGCCTATTGGCTGGAGACCCGCGCTGGCTTCGCGTTGTCCCCAGAGTTCGAGCGAAGCAACCCTGCGATGGTCGTTGCCCGCAAGGCGATCACAGATGGCGCGGACTCGAGGGACATCGTGTTGGTATGCCGACTCGCTCACGGGCGCCGATATGTCATTGCCCGAGGAGAGACGCTTGCCTACTTTGCCCGTTCAGCGGCAAGGCTCCCGCACCGGCCCAATCGACTCAGGCCTTTGCGAAGATACGGTCTTCGTGTAGAGGATCCAGAAGCCTGGCGCGAATCAGGTTCGCGGCGTCCCAGGGATCGCTGACCTCGAGGAAGTCCCAGCGGCCGGCGCCGCCCCAGTTGTTTACGGACTCGACCCAGAGATGCTTGGCGGCGGCGACCTTGGCTTGCTTGTCCTTGCGAGCCTCGCCGCTGACCTCGAGGATGAGTGTCAGGTCGCCGATACGGATCAGGAAGTCGGGGACGTAGTTGCCCGCCCTCCCCTCGTACGTGTACGGGATCTTGAAGTTCAGGCCCTGGTTCTTGGCGTAGCTGGTGACCTCGGGCATCGACTCGAGGACCTCGGCCAGCTTGGACTCCCAGCCTGAGTCCTGGACGACCAGGTTGAGGTGGCTCTTGGTGGTCTCGTAGCAGGTCTTGGTGGTCTCGAACCAGACGTCATCGGTGGCGCCGATGGGCTCGTACGGCCGAAGGCTCGGCAGGAGCCGCTTCTCTCCCCTGGTGCCGGCGTAGATGGCGCGCTGGATCTTCTCCGCTGCCGAGTGGCTCACCTCGGCGAAGAGCAGGAGCTGCGGATAGGCGTTGTCCTTCATGTACGGGAGGACGCATTCGTCGATCCAGGCCTTGGTGATCCGCACCAACTGGGGAAAGAGCCAAGGGCGTTCGGAGCCGTCGGCCTCGTCTCGGAAGTAGTTGTCGAGCGTCCGCTTGGCCACCGCGAAGACGACTGTCTGCATCCGATGATCGCGCAGGTTGACCTCGTGGACGTCCATCTCGCCGACGATCGGGTCGACCTCCGTGCGGAGCGCTATCTCCCGAGTCGACAGCTCGAGGATCGATGAAGCGTCGAAAGTGGCGTCCAGGCGGTCCATCGGCATCTCATACCGATAGCCGACGACCCGTGGGAACTCGATGCGCAGATCGGACCGTTCCGGCATTGCCCGGACTTCGCGAACCGCCTTGGCCTGCTTGACCCTCCCCTTCCCTGACACCGACAGGAAGCTGAACGGCACGCCGTAGACCTCGGCGTATTCAGGCTCGAACATACCCTCGGGGGTCGCGTCATATGAGGCGCGCCTGAGCGCCCTCCCGACGACCTGTTCGCACAGGAGCTGCGTGCCGAAGGCCCGGATGCCGAGGATGTGGGTGACGGTGTTCGCGTCCCAGCCCTCGGTCAGCATCGCGACCGAGACGACGCAGCGGATGTGCTCACCCAGCTTGCCTCGCTTGCCGACGGTGTTCATCACCTCGCGGAGGATCTCCTCGTCGGTGATGTCGTCGGCGCTTCGGCCCGGGAATCGGGCGACGTATTCGCGCTTGAACTGCTCGATCTCTGCGGCGGCGGCCTTACGGAAGGAGGGGTCCAGGGCGTCACCGCGGTCCAGCTGGGCCGAGTCGACCAGGATGGTGTTCGGCCGGTCGATGAATCGGCCGTCCTTCTCATTCGAGAAGAGTTCGAGGTTGCCCGGGGCAACGACGGTCGAGCCGTCGGGCTGGGTCCTCTCGTAGCCGGCGATCCAGTCCGAAACGAGCTTGGACGTCGCGGTGTTCGAACAGACGACGATGAACACGGGCGGCGTGCCCATGCCGGCGTCCGCCCAGGCGTCGTGGCCCTTCTTGTAGTCGGCGTAGAGGGAGTGCAGCGCGCCTTCCAGCTCCTTGGGGAGGATCGGCAGGCCGTCGATCGGCGTGTCCTTGATTCCCTTCTTGGGGAGTCCGTCGCGGACGCGGAGCCAGAGGTCGCGATACATGGGGCCTTCGCCGGTCATCGAATCGTCGCTGACCGGGACGCGCGGGATCTTGACGATGCCCGACTCGATGGCGTCCATCAGCCCGAAGTCCGAGACGACCCATGGGAAGAGCGTGCCCTCGGCGTGGCCGCTGCCCTTGAGGAAGAACGGGGTGGCACTCAGGTCGTAGACGGCGCGGACGCCGAGCTTGTCGCGCACGGCCTGGACGCCACTCAGCCAGACGCGCGCCTCTTCCTGGTCCTTCTTGGCCAGGCTGCGCTCGTCGGCGTCGATGGTGCCTTCCGCGTCGGTCGTCGCGGCCGGCGCGTAGCAGTGGTGCGCCTCGTCGTTGATGACGATCAGGTTCTTGGCGTTGCCAAAGACGCGGCAAACGCGGCGGACCATCTCGGCGGGCGTCTCGCGGAAGCGGTCGTCGTCCTTGCCGCCGCTCAGGACGATCTTGTCCAGCGCCGCCGCCTGGATCTTCTCGCGGCGCAGGAACGCGTGGAAGTTGGTGACAAGGATGGTTGCCGCCTGGAGCCGATCGAGTTGCTCGGGCGTGACGATGTCCATCTGCTTGTAATAGTTGGTGGGGTCGTTGGGGTAGAGGACGCGGAGGCGGTCGCGGATCGTGATGCCCGGCGTGATGACAAGGAAGCGATCGCTGAAGCGGCGATCCTGCGGGTTCGCCTGCTTGTTGAGCGCCTGCCAGGCGATGAGCATCCCCATGACGACCGTCTTGCCGGAGCCGATGGCGCCGACGACCGCGACGGTCGCGCCGCGCGGCACGCGCAGATCGACGCCGTCAATCGCCGCGCGCTCGCCGAAGCGCTNNTATCGCCGGTACGTTCAGCGGCTTCGGTCAGGGAGATCGCGGTCTCTGCCGCCTCGATCTGGCCGAAGAAGAGGCGTCGTTCTCGGTCTTCGCCCTGCCAGTGGGTCAGGAGATCGCGCGTGACCGAAGTGACGTGCGGGTAGTCCTGCTTGCGCCACCGGTCGACCGACTGGCGGATCTCATTGACGATCTCGTTCGGCTGCTGGCGCGTCGGCCCGCCGAACTGGTCCATCGTCGTCTGCGCCGACAGCTTCTTGGGACGAGCAACGGGTACGAAGAACTCCGATGGGCGGCGCCGAGGCTCGATCTCGCCCGTGACCTTGCCATCTGACGTCGTCAGGAAGTGCTGCGCCGGCTCCACGAACGGCGAATTGATGATCGGGTTCTCGATCGATACGTCGCTCGCCGCCATCAGTCGGCGGCTTTCGAGTACCCATCGCGGATGGTGCGGCAAAGAGCCTGGAAGCTCGCCTCGTGCCCGTGGTTCTGTGTTACCCAGAAGACATCGTCGTCTCGGAGGAGCGTGGCGAGTTGGGCGCGGATCCCGGCGACGACATCGTCCTTTTCCGGACCGTAGATGCCGTCGATCGCACCTTGATGGGCCGTCGCGATGGGATTGAGATACGCGAGAACGAACCATCGTTTTCGGGCGAATGAGGCGTCGGGATGCGGCGGCTGAGGCAGGAGCGCGTCCGCGAGTGTCAACGTGGTGGGATCAGCCAGGGCCAACCCGTCGATCGTGACCCAGGTCTCGCGCATGCTTCTGGCGTGCTCGAGCCGCGCGATCCGCGATGTGCTCTTGTACACGACGAGTCCCAGGATCAGGGTGCTGATCACGCCCGCCAGAGCCAGCGCGGCTTGCGCAACGGCCGCTGTAGCGATCGTCGTTTCGTTGTCCATTCGCCTCTCCTCCTCGAGTCGCGCCCTCGATCTACGGCGCGATCAGTTCCACGGTCGGGAAGTAGCTCCGATACCGGCTGGCATCGCGGGTCAGGATTCGGTATCCGGCAACGGCGGCGTGAGCGCCGATGTAGAAGTCGGGGAGCGGCGAACGCTTGATCCCTCCCCTCCGTCGATAGGCCACGAATACCTTACCGGCGAGAAAGGCTGCCTGGAATGGCAGTGGCTGGCGCTCGAAGAGGTCGTCGGGCAGGGCGGCCTCCAGGGCCTCGATCGAGTCGAAACCGACGGAGACTTCGGCGTAGATCAGCGGGTTGATGACGAGAACCGCTTCGTCTGCGAGCCGTTCCAGCGTGGTGCTCGACCACTCGCCCCAGGTCGGATCAGCGGTCGCCACGTCCAGGAGGACGTTGCTGTCGACGAGGACCGAGGTCACGGCTCGCGTGTCAGGGCGAGGATCTCGTCGGTCGACATCGTGATGCTCGCCCCCGAGTCACGGAGTCGCCTGACCGCCACTGCTCCGCGCGAGCGGCTCTTCAGCGCTATCGCCTTGATGATCCGTACGGCGTCACCGTCGACGACGAATTCGACCTCGGTGTTCGGCAGCATCCCCGCTCGCTCGCGGATCTCCTGCGGGATGGTGACCTGCCCCTTCGATGTGATCCTCACGATGACCTCCGTTCTTACTGGGCATGGTAAGACTGGCGCCGGATGGCGTCAACGAGCCAGGACAACGGTTAGGCACTCGAGCAGCTGATCGGCGTGCTCGCGCTGGAACATCAGCGGCGGACGGATCTTCAGCGTGTTGCTGTGGCGGCCGGTCGTGCCGATGAGGACGCCGCGCGACCGCAGACCCTCCACGATCTCCTTGGTCATGGCCGCGTCCGGTTCCGTCGTGCCGGGTTTGACGATCTCGACGCCGACCGCGAGGCCGACGGTGCGTACTTCTCCGATGATCGGCGTCTGCGCCGCCACTTCCCGCATCAGCCCGACCAGGTACTCCCCCACCTCACCGGCGTGCGCCACGATCCGCTCGTCATCGATGACCTCGAGGACGGCGAGCGCGGCGGCCATCGCGACGGGGTTGCCGCCGAACGTGCTGAAGAACTCGCCGGTCGGTGAGAAGCGCTCAGTGAGTTCGCGGCGCGTGATGATCGCCGCCACCGGGTGGCCGTTGCCCATCGGCTTGCCGAGGGTGACGATGTCGGGCTCGATGCCGAGCCGCTGATAGCCCCACATCGCTGCGCCGGTGCGGCCGTAGCCGGACTGCACCTCGTCGGCGATCCACAGGGCACCGGCATCGTGTGTCCGACGGACGAGCTCAGCCGCCAGAGCCGGATCGAGGTCGATGATCCCGTCGCTCGTCAGGACGCTGTCGAGGATGGCGGCCGCCGGCGGATGACCGGCCTCGACCAGCTCGCGGATGGCTCGATCGAGGTCGTCCAGGCTGCCATCGAACCCGCGCAGGGTGTCAGGCGGGCGCCAGGTGCGCACGTGCTCGGGCTGACTACCACCCTGCCACTCCTCGGGCGTCAGGGCGTTGATCGCCTCGGTGATGCCGTGATAGGCGAAATCGGTAGTGATGCCGCCACTGCCGCCGGTCACGGCACGGGTGATCCGCCACGCCAGGTCGTTCGCCTCCGAGCCCGAGTTGACGAACATCACGGTGTCGAGCGCACCGCCGGTGGTCGCGCTCAGCCGCTCGGCCACCTCGAGCGCCGTCTCGTGCAGGTAGCGCATGTTCGTGTTGAGGCGTCGCGCCTGGCGGACGATCGCCTCCACGACCCGCGGGTGCTCGTGACCGACGACGGGCACGTTGTTGTATGCGTCCAGATAGCGCCGACCATCGGCATCGATGAGCCATACGCCGTCGCCGCGAACCAGGTGGAGCGGCTCGCGGTATGTCGGTGGCGTCATCGCCGGACCGACCGCGTGATACCGTCGAGCGGCCAACGCGGACACGGACCAGCCCTCCCCCGGTTCGCGACCACCCATCCGACGCGTGACCTCGTCCCATCCCAACTCCGTGAACATTCGGAGAACCTCGACCCCCTGCGATCGGAGGAATGGCATCAGCGAGTCCGGATCGGCATAGAGGCCGGCGCGCGAGGAGGGCACGACGATGGCCGCGCACATCCGAGCGGCCAGCAGCTCACCGATGATCCGCCGCTCCATCGGCTCCAGCGGCGTGACCTTCTCGTAGCCGTCGACGACGATACGGCAAGCACGGAAGAACTCGTCCGAATCGCGCTGTCGACCGTCGGTCGCCGTCTCGAGCACGGCGGCCAGGTCGACCACCAGCGCCGACCAGCTGGCGTCCCCGAAATCGATGATCGCGGTCACTTTGCCCGCGGGATCGACCAGGACGTTCGACGCACACAGGTCGGTGTGGAGGACCTGGGCGCGCAGGCTCGGCCAGACCGGGGTGACGGTACGCTCGAATCGATCAAGGGCAGCCGACACCAGCGCCCGGGCTTCGGGATCGCGGATGGAGTCGAGCAGCGGCCGCAGGCGCAGCGCGTGCTGGACGTCCCAGAGCATCACGCGGCCAGCCGACGGATGCCAGAAGCCGCGGAGCGCGCGACCGACGCGGGCGGCCATGGTGCCCCAGTCCCGGATGGCTGCGTCGCTCAGGGTCGAGCCCGTGACGGACCGACCGGGCAGGAGGTCGTACATCCGTGCCCAGTGCGTCGCGCCGTCTTTGTGGGTGGGCGCGCGATACGCGTCCGTCCCCGGGACCTGGCGTGGGAGAGCGACGGGCAGGTCGGGATCGAGCTGGACCACGCGCTGGGCGGCGAGCGCCTCCATGTCCAGCCGTGCCGGATCCTCGACCGCGTTGGAGATCTTCAGGATGGCCGGGCGATCGCCCTCGATGCGGAACGCCTGATCGCGCTCGCTGGCGACCTCATGCGCGGTGCCCTCGACGCCGAACAGCGCGCGCGCGAAGCTGGCTGCCTCGTCCTCGGTGAACGTCGGCGGCGGCGCGGTCAGGACACGATCGATGCCAGCCTCACCATCAGCCATGCCGACTACGGCCGCGGCAGGATGGTCAGATGCGCCACGTCGAAGTCGCCGTCCAGGACGAACGCGGTGTCGATGCCATCACGCTCGATGATCCCGAGACTGACCTGATCCACGAATGACGTGCCTGATGGCAGAGATGCCCGATACCGAGCCTGGGCATTCGTGTGCAACGCGGGCTCCACAGGCAGGACCTCGACAAGAGGCAGCAGATCGTCCAGCAATGCGATCGCCCCCTCCACGCCGAAGCGTCGGCGAGCCATAGCAAGCGACTCCGCAACCACGTAGCCGTGCGTCACGAGCTCTTCATCGGCAAGTGCGAGAAACGTGGTGCGAGCGCGCTCGTGCTTGGGATCGGCACGGTCAAGGAGCGCCAGGAATGCGCTCGTGTCGACGAAGACTCGGGTCACCAGGAGGTATCGCCCGCGATCTCGTCGTGCCGCGCGGCCGTGTCTCCAGAGCCGGAGTCGAACCGCCCGACGACCGAAAGTGCGCGCTCGAACATCGCGTGTCGATTGCCTGGGTCAGGCGGCACGGCACGATCGACGGCTTCACGCACGACTGCCGCCAACGGCATATGGCGGCGGCGAGCCTCACTGCGCAACCTGCGCATCTGGTCCTCAGTCAGCGAGATCTGCGTCCGCACCATGCGCCGATGTTATCACGGGACCATCAGAGATAACATCTCGGGTTGGTGCGTCGGGTTATCACTACCGAGAGTAGCGCCGTCCGATACGAGTGTTCGGGACGCTCGTGCCACCGTAGAATCGCACGATGGACAGGCAAGCGGAGATCGTGCGACCAGATGAGCGGTCCGTGCCCGCAGCTCAGCAGACGCCGAGCATGCGACGCGAAGAGGCATTCGCTGGCGACGATCGCTGGGTCGGGCTCGTGCGGACGGAGCCCGGCGAGTGGAGTGGTTGGCATCACCACGGCGACCACGAGACCTATTTCTACGTGCTGGCGGGTGAGCTCGAATTCGAGTACGGCTCGGGCGCACCTTCGGCCACGGTCGGAGTCGGCGGTTTCATCCACATGCCAGGCCAGTTCATCCATCGTGAGCGGACCAAGCCGCCGGATGCGGGCGCGCTCATCCTCGTGCGGATGGGCAAGGGACCGACCGTCTTCAACGTCGACGGTCCGCTTGGTTAGCTACCCGACTTGTCGATGCGCTGCAGGAGGCGATGAGCAGCCAGCTCGACCTGCTTGTGGCGCCACTCGGCGGCTCGGTACTGGCACGCGATGATGGCCGACCGGTGGACGCGCCTGAAGTCGCCGAAGACGAAGCCGTAGCGAGACTTGGTCTCATCGGTGGCATCGACCGTCAAACCCAGGTGCCAGTCGGCGTACTCACGCCAGGAATGGGTCTTGAGAAACGCGTTCTCATCGTCCGCGCTGGGCTGGGAGTCGCCCCAATCGCTGTCCAGGACGACGTGGTGAGCGTCGATCAAGCGGTTCGCATGGGCCACGGCTCGTCGATTGAGCGTGTAGGTGGGCACCCGGCAAGTATGCGACGGGGCGTGAAGTAGATCCCCGGCCGGGTATTCCTGACAATCCTTGTCAGTGATGCACGGCAGAATGGCGCCATGAACGTCATCGATTGGCTGCTGGACTCCGATCCGTCGATCCGTTGGCAGGTGATGCGCGACCTGACCGACGAGCCGGCCGACGTCGTCACGGCCGAGCGCGCCAAGGTCACGACCGAAAGCTGGGGCGCGCGGCTGCTGGCACTTCAAGCGTCAGATGGCCAGTGGGGCGGCAAGCCCTGGTCGCACGACTGGACGGACACCTTCCACGTCCTGGAGCTTCTCCGCCGGTTCGGGCTCGACCCCAAGAGCGCGCAGGCCCGACGGGCAGTCGGTCTCGTCCGCGAACATGTCACCTGGGGAGACGGCGCACCGGTGGTGACTCCGTGGGCCGACAACCGCTTCTTCGACGGCGAGGTCGAGCCGTGCATCAACGGCAACGTCGTGGCAACCGGTTCGTATTTCGGCGTCGACATGACGCCGCTCCTCGACCGGCTCCTGGGCGAACAGCTCCCCGACGGTGGCTGGAACTGTGAGGTCGAGAACGGAGCCACGGTTTCGTCGTTCGGCACCACGATCAACGTCCTCGAGGGCCTGCTGGAGTACGAGCGAGGGGTCGGCGGTCATGCCGCGGTCCGCGAGGCGCGCAACCGCGGCGATGAATACATGCTGGAACGCCACCTGTTCCGGCGCAAGTCGACGGGCGAGGTCATCGATCCGAGTTGGCTTCAGTTCTCGTTCCCGCCCTGGTATTTCTACGACGTACTCCGGGGCCTCGACTACCTGCGGGATGCCGGCGGCGATCCGGACGGACGGGCTGCCGAGGCGATCGAACTTGTCCGGTCCAAACGCGATGCCGATGACCGATGGCTCCTCGACAGCTCCCACGAGGGCGACCTGCATTTCGCGATGGACGAAGGCGACGGCAAGCCGAGCCGCTGGAATACCCTTCGCGCGATGCGAGTGCTGCGCTGGGCCGAGGGTTCGTGAGCGACGAACTCACCATCGTTCCCGCCAACCAAGCGAGCTGGGAGGATCTCCAGGCCGTTTTCGGGATGCGCGGCTACACGGCGAAGTGCCAGTGCCAGCGGTTCAAGATCGGCCCCTCGGGCTGGACGCCTGCGCCGCGCGAGGAACGCGCGATGCACCTCCGCATCGAGACCGACTGCGGCCACCCCAGGTCCACGATGACGAGCGGCCTCGTCGCGTATCTCGACGGCGAGCCGGTCGGCTGGTGCGCGGTCGAGCCACGGACGGCGTATCCGCGCCTGCCCCGGCAGCGTGTCGTGTTCGAGGTTCGTGGCGAGGACCCCGCCGACGCGAGCGTCTGGGCTGTCGCCTGCTTCGTGACGCGCGCCGGCTTTCGACGTCAGGGCATCAGTCGAGCGCTCGCGCGCGCCGCGGTCGACTTCGCGCGCGGTCGAGGCGCCCGGGCGATCGAGGGCTACCCGATGATCACGCACCCGGGCGTCGATGTGACCTGGGACGAGCTCCACGTCGGCAGTCGGAGCATCTTCGCCGACGCGGGCTTCACCGAAGTCTTCCACCCGACGCTGCGACGATTCGTGATGCGCATCGACTTCGGGGAGGGAACGCCATGACGATCCGCGCCGCGTACAGCAAGCGGCCCGACTACCAGCGCGCGTTTCGCGACGTCATCGGTGCGTTGACCGAGGAGCAGCTGGCGATGCGACCTCTGGGACTGAGGCCGACTAGGCCGATTACGCCGACTCGACCGTGAGGCCGAGCCACGAGGCGAGGTCGTCCAGCTCAGCCTGAATAGCGACCCTCATCGCGGGGGTGAACGCCACGTCCTCATGGATGGCGTTGACCTGCAACACGGACGACCTGCGGTCCGCGATGGCGTCGACCTTGCCGATGAGTCGGTCGTCATGGAGGATCGGCAGGGCGAAGTAGCCCCAGCGACGGTTCGCCGCCGGCTTGTACATCTCGAGCATGTAGTCGAAGTCGAATAACTCCACGGCGCGGACGCGGGCGTGGAGGAGACGGTCGAACGGCGAGAGCAACGCCGTCCGTCCGTGGAATTCATCGCCGAGCGCCGCGACGGCCGCAGGGTCGACGCGCCACTCCCCTTTCACGCCCTCGACCACGGCCGGCTCGCCAGCGTCGCCGACGTCGATGGGCTCGACCGGCATCGCCGTCGTCTTGGCCCGCGCGATGCCCAGCGATGTCAGTCGTCGCTCGTTCCTGCGACGCGTGGCCTCGTCGACCGAAACGACCTCGACGTCAGGCGGGTAGACGCGCTCGGCAAGATCCCAGACGCGCTCACGCCCGCCGCGGCCGGAGATGGCGACCTCGCCACGTACCATCAGGATCTCCAGCATCTGCGTGACGTTTCGGTCGTTCGTCCATCCGCTCGACGGCCACGGCACGAGCGACGTGTCCGGGATGTCGCGGGAGGTCAGCGGCCCTGAGTCAGCTAGCCGGTCCAGGACGTCGCGATGGAACGTTTCGTTGGCACGAAGCCACTCGCGAGGCTGCCGGTAGATCGGCCGTTCGGCGGCGCCGGCGAGGTACAGGCCCAGATCGCGGGTTGGTCTCACTATGGCGTTGAACTCGAACAGCGACCGGTCCTGCTCCAGGGCGTTCTTGAGATCCGCCGGCCGATACGACGTCCCGAGCCGGCTCCAGGCGACGAGATCCGCGCTCGGCGCGACCGCTGCCGTCGGGTCGAGTTGCAGCAGCGTCAGTCGCTCGACCATCGACACGAGGTCCGTCGGCCGATTCGCGTCGAGCAGTTGGGCACGAACGGCGATCTGCCGGGCGTGCGCCTTGGTGAGCCGATGCACCTCAGGCCGGCAGGTCGAGTCGGACGAGGAGTCGTGACAGGCCGGCACTGTGGCCGGCGGTCGTCAGGACGCGACGAAAGCCAGCACGATCGAACATCGAGGCGAGACCGACGAAGGCGAAGCCGGCGTCCACGCGTCGACCCTCAGGATCGATCGGGTATGCCTCGACGCCCGGTGCGCCCGCCGTCCGGGCCGCGTCCACGACGCCGGCCAGGAGTGCGGTCGCGATGCCGCGACGTCGATAGCCGGGCCGAATGCGGAAGCAGCCGATCGACCAGACCGGCAGATCATCGATGGACGGGATGGTCCTCGAGTTGGCGAGTCTGGGCATCTCCGTTCGCACGCCGACACCGACCCACCCAACCGGTTCACCATCGAGGTAGGCGAGGTAGCCAGGTGATGGCGGCCCGTTCTGCATCTGCTCGCGCAGCAGCTCCGTCCGCGGGCGACCGCCGGAGAGACGCTTCGCGTCGAGGCCGCGCCACGGTTGGCACCAGCATCCGACCTCGCCACTGCCGTCGAGCACGGTGCGCACGTCCTCCCAGCGGTCGAGGGTCGCCGGTACGATCTCGACCACCTCAGGCCGCCAGCCGCTTGTACTTGATGCGATGCGGCTGATCCGCGGCCGTGCCGAGTTCTCTGTGGCGGAACGCCTCGTAATCGCTCACGTTGCCCTCGAAGAACCGCACCTGGCTGTCGCCTTCGAACGCCAGGATATGGGTCGCGATCCGGTCGAGGAACCAGCGGTCGTGGCTGATCACCACCACGCAGCCTGGAAACGATTCCAGGCCCGCTTCGAGGGCGCGGAGCGTGTCGACATCAAGGTCGTTCGTCGGCTCGTCCAGCAGTAGGACATTGCCGCCCGACTGGAGCAGCTTGGCGAGATGGACGCGGTTCCGCTCCCCTCCCGACAACGCGCCGACCAGTTTCTGCTGGTCCGTGCCGCGGAAGTTGAAGCTCGACACGTACGCGCGGGCCGGCAACTCGCGCGACCCGACCTTGATGATCTCGTTGCCCTGCGTGATCTCCTGGTAGACGGTCTTGTCGGCGGCGAGGTCATCACGGCTCTGGTCGACGTAGCTCATCTGGACCGTGTCGCCGATGGTGATCGTCCCCGCGTCGGGCTTCTCCTGGCCGACGATCATCCGGAAGAGCGTCGTCTTGCCCGCCCCGTTCGGCCCGATGATGCCCACGATGCCAGCCCTCGGCAGCGAGAACGTCAGGTCCTCGATGAGCAGCCGGTCGCCGTAGCCCTTGCGCAGGCCCTTCGTCTCGATGACGGTGTCGCCCAAGCGCGGACCGGGCGGGATGGCGATCTCGAGCTCGCGCGCGCTGCCCTTGTCGCTCTGGGCGTCGGCCAGGAGCTTCTCGTAGGCACCGAGTCTCGCCTTGCCCTTTGCCTGGCGGGCTCGGGCGCCCATTCGCACCCATTCGAGCTCACGCGCGAGCGTGCGCTGGCGGGCGTCGACCGACTTCTGTTCACGCGACATGCGCTCGAGCTTCTGCTCCAGCCAGCTCGAGTAGTTGCCCGAGAACGGGATGCCTCGGCCGCGGTCGAGCTCCAGGATCCATTTCGCGACGTTGTCGAGGAAGTAGCGGTCATGGGTGATGGCCACGACCGTGCCGATGTATTCGCCGAGGAATCGTTCGAGCCACTCGACGGATTCGGCGTCGAGGTGGTTGGTCGGCTCATCGAGCAGCAGCAGGTCTGGTCGCTGGAGGAGCAGCCGGCAGAGCGCCACGCGGCGCTTCTCGCCACCTGACAGGGTCGTGACGTTGGCGTCGTCCGGAGGGCAGCGCAGCGCGTCCATGGCGATCTCCACGTTGCGCTCCGCGTTCCATGCGTCGGCCGCGTTGATCCGGTCCTCCAGCGCCGATTGCTCGGCGCCGATCGCTTCGAAGTCGGCATCCGGGTCGGACCACTTGGCCATCACCGCGTTGTATCGCTCGATCAGGCCGTGGACTTCGCGGACGCCGTCGAGGACGTTGCCCTTGACGTCCTTGCTCTCATCGAGCTGCGGCTCCTGGCTGAGGTACCCGACCGTGAAGCCCGGCGTCAGGCGCGCTTCGCCCGTGTAGCCGTCGTCCAGCCCGGCCATGATCCGGAGCAAGCTCGACTTGCCCGCGCCGTTCGGCCCGATGACGCCGATCTTGGCGCCCGGATAGAACGAGATCGAGATGTCCTCGAGCACGGTCCGGTCGGGCGGATAGTGGCGCGCGAGCTTGTACGCGGTGTAGATGAATTCGGCGGGCATGACGCAAGAGTACCCAGAGCGCCCGGATCAGGGCTGCGAGCGGGCAAGGTCGGCTATACCGCTGTTTGTACCAGCTTTTAGACTCGTCCCGATGAGCTTCGATGTCGCTTCCGACGCGTACGACGCGTTCATGGGCCGCTGGTCGAGGCTCCTCTCCGCTCAGCTCGCGGATCTGGCGGGCGTCGAGTCCGGCCAGCGCGTCATCGATGTCGGGTGCGGGACGGGCGCGCTGACCAGAGAGCTCGTCGCCCGGCTGGGCGGTGACCACGTGGCGGCCGTCGATCCGTCCGAGCCCTTCGTCGATGCGATGCGGCTTCGCTTCCCAGCCGTGGACGTCCGACACGCTCCTGCCGAGGCGCTCCCCTTCCCTGACGGCGCATTCGACGCCGCCCTCGCGCAGCTTGTGGTCCATTTCATGGCCGATCCCGTGGCGGGTGTGCGAGACATGGCGCGAGTCACGCGGCGCGACGGCGTCGTTGCTGCCTGCGTCTGGGATCACGACGGCCAACGCGGACCTCTCTGGGACTTCTGGGCTGCGGCTCACGCCATCGATCCCGATGTCGAGGACGAATCGGAGCGCGCCGGCACTCGTGAGGGCCAACTCGCCGTGCTGTTCGACCAGGCGGGGTTGCGTGATATCGAGTCGACTGCGCTGACGGTTGAATCTCGACACGAGACGTTCCAGGATTGGTGGGAGCCGTTCGAGCTCGGCGTCGGACCACCCGGAGCATTCGTCGCGAGACTCGACGCGGATCGGCGAGCGGCGCTGCGGGCCGAGTGCCGGCGTCGCCTCTCGGATGGACCGATCGTCGTGACCGGCGTGGCCTGGGCGGCACGGGGCCGACCCTAGCCAGAGGCGATTCGCGTCGCCGACGGGTCGGGCGGGCGAGGGAGCCGAGTCCTGCTGCTCGATGAGCGAGTACATCAGCCGTCTTACTGCATCGCCGAGTGGGGATGTGGAGTCTGTGTGATTTCGGGGGTGCATCGACGAGCCTGCTCGAGCCCATATCCGTCTGGAATCCACAGCGACTGTTCGTGGCCGTTCAGTTATGCAGTAGCGGACCGGTTCGTAACCGGAGCCGGCTGGCGCCCGTGGGTTGCCGCGTCGAATGTGCTCGCTGAGCGGGCGACAACTCCCCTCGGGCGCCGATCTCCGACTCCCACTCGAACTCAGGTCGCCTCGGCGTGGGCGATGTGCGCGAATTGGCGCCACAGGATGGCGACCAGCAACCCCGAACCGACGAAGCCGAACCAGAACGGCGCCGTGATCCCATACGTGCTGGCAAGCAGTCCGCCGATCGGCGTGCCGATCACCAGCCCGCCGACGATGGCCACCCGGTAGACGCCACCGACGCGGCCGAGCAGCTCGTTGGGGACTGCGCGCTGTCGGACCACGGTCGAGGTCGTTCCCCACACGAAGGCATGAGCGCCGAAGACGACGAACACCGCGAGCGCGAATGCCGGGGACGTCGTCACCGCCAGCAACAGGTGCGTGAATGTCTCGATGACCAGCCCGACGCGCATGATGTTCGCCAGGCTGAAGCGCCGCTCGAGGCGACCGTAGGAAGCGATCCCGATGATGCCGCCGGTCGCGATTGCGGTCGTGATGAGACCGAATCCCAGGGCATCCATGTGCAGCCGCTCCCCGGCGTACAGCACGAGCACCGACCAGGCCGCACCGTACGTGACGTTGAACGTGAAGATGGTGATTGCGAGCGTCCGCATCGGCGGATGGGCGACCAGCCAACGAATGCCTTCGACCATGTCGGCTCGAAAGCTGGTCTGCGCTGGCCGCTCGCTTCGAACGCTGGTGGTGATCCGCGAGATGAGCACCGTACCGAGAGCGAACGCTGCCGCGTTGGCCGCGAATGGCAGGGCCATGCCGGCCGCAAACAGGAACGCCCCGACGGGCGGAAAGACCAGTTGGTTAGTCAGCAGGACTGCGCCCTGAACGCGCGCATTCGCGATGCCGAGGTCGTCGCGCGCGACCATCGCGGGGAGCAACGTGCTGCTCGCCGAATCGGCGAATGTCTCTGCCGTTCCGAGGATGAACAGCACGATGAGCACCGCCGCGATGCTCACGGTGCCCGTGGCGATGGTCACCACGAGCCCGGCCAACACGAACGAGCGCACCAGGTTCACGACCACCACCATCCGGCGCCGATCGAATCGGTCCGCTGCGACACCGCCGATGACCCCGAAGAGCAGCGCTGGCAGGTATTCGCTCAGGAGCGCCATCGAGACCAGGAACGGGTCGTGCGTCTGCGACGCGACCAGGAGCGGCCCAGCGGCGATGACGACGCCGTCGCCCGCGTTGTTGATGCTCGACGCTGCCAGCAGCCAGCGGAAGCTCGGGCCGAGCCGCGGCGGCGCGACCGTGTCGAGGATCCGGGTCAGGAAGATGGGCACGCGCGGTAGGTTAACGATGCCGAGGACCAGTGGTCGGCCCACCGGTCGGGCCACTGACAGCGCCGTTCGGCGCCGGTGGCGAATCTCAGGCGCGGCCGCGGGCGAGGTCGATGAGGCGCCCGAGGACGCGTTCGCCATCGGCGCGCAGGCCGTTGTGCTCGAATTCGTCGGTCACCCAGGGCCGGAGGCCGCGGATGGTCGCGGCGGTCTCCTCGGCGAACACGCGCTCCACGTACAGGTCGTTGACGTAGACCGTGGCCGCGACCGGAACCTCGTTGTGGCGGAGTCGATCGGCGTCGTAGAGACGCGGCCACGTGTGCGCGGCGAGCAACTCGGCGGCAGCCTTCTGGGGCCGCAGCGCGCCGTAGTCCTCCCACATCCAGGGGAAGACGTGCTCGGCCGTGAAGAAGCCCTCGGCCTCGATCTCCGGCGGCAGCAGACGCGCGGCGGACCAGCCTGTTGCCACGCCGTCCGCGTAGGACGACTCGTGCAGCGTCGCGTACAGCGGGTTGCGCGCGAAACGGACGGCCTGCTCCGCGTCGTGCAGGAACGCGTTCGAGCCGAAGGGCAGCTCGAGGACGTGATGCAGGTGCTCCCAGCCCGCGCTATCGCCGAGCCACAGCCCGAGCTGCCGGAAGCGTCGCGCGGTCAGGCGGTCGCCCGATGGGAGCCGCACGTCTTCGGCGTCGAGCCGGCCGAAGATGTCGTGTGCCCGTGAGCGATCATCGGGATAGCGCTCGAAGTAGGCACGGTTCTTCCGGAGCGTGCGCTGGTACGTCGCGCCGTAGATGTCGTCGATAGGCCGGCCGATGGGCGACAGACCGCCGGTGAGGAACGCCTCGCTCAATCCCTCCGGCGCGATGGACAGGTAGGTCATCGAGGTGAAGCCACCGAAGCTCTGGCCGAGGACGCTCCAGCGCTCGACGCCCAGCTCCTGGCGGATCAGTTCGGCGTCACGCACGATGGAATCGGCTCGAAAGTGGGTCAGGTAGTCGGCCTGCGCCTCCGGCGCCTCGCCGGGGATCTGGCTTCCGACCGGTGTCGAGCGGCCGGTCCCGCGCTGGTCGAGCAGCAGCACGCGGTAGTCCTGAAGGGCTCGCCTCAACCAGCCCGATGGTGGACTGGTCGGTCGCGTCGCCTCCGTGCCCGGACCGCCCTGGAGGAAGACGAGATACGGCCGATCCACCCCATCCGGTGCCGCGACCTCGCGCGTGAAGACGGTGATGGTCGCTGCGCCCGGCGCAGCGTGATCGAGCGGGACCGTATGCTCTCGTTCGGTGAGCACGGCACCTGGAACACGATACGTGGCAGTCATGTGCCCATCCTAGGGTCGTGGGCGCGCGGCAGCGAATCGCTCGCGGGAGGAACGTCGATGAGCAGGCTCACACCGTGTCTCTGGTTCGACGGCAACGCCGAGCAGGCGGCCGAGTTCTATGTCTCGCTGCTGCCCGACAGCTGCATCGACGATGTCGTCCGTTCGCCCGCCGACAACCCGAGCACTCCGGCGGGGGCCGTCCTGGCGGTCAACTTCACGGTCGCCGCCCAGCGCTTCCAGGGTCTCAACGGCGGTCCGCAGTTCCAGTTCACCGAGGCGATCTCGCTGATCATCGATTGCCCGGACCAGGCCGAGGTTGACCGCCTGTGGGACGCGCTCACGCGCGACGGGGAGCGCCCGGACCGTGTGGCTGGTTGAAGGATCGGTTCGGCCTCTCGTGGCAGATCGTGCCGCGCCAACTCGGCGAGATGCTGGGCGATCCCGATCGCGAGCGCGCCGGTCGCGCCATGGAGGCGATGCTCAAGATGAGCAAGATCGACATCGCCGCGCTGCGTCTAGCCTTCGATGGCGAAGCAACAGCCTGAGGGCACGCGACCGAGGACACCCGTGATCCGGCGATTGACATCGGTCGACGACGAGCAGGTCGAGCAGCTGGCCGATCTGCTCATCGATTGCATCGATGGCGGCGCGTCGGTCAGCTTCATGCACCCGCTGTCGCAGGCCAAGGCGCAGGCGTTCTGGCGCCGCGTGGCCGATGGCGTCGCCTCGGGCGAGCGCGCACTGCTCGTGGCCGAGGACGACGAGGGCATCGTCGGTACCGTCCAGCTCGTGCTGGACCAGCCGGAGAACCAGCCCCATCGCGCCGACCTGGTCAAGATGCTCGTCCATCGACGCGCTCGACGCCAGGGCCTCGGCGCGGCGCTGATGCAGGCCGCCGAAGCAACGGCGCGGGAGTGCGGCAAGACCGTGCTGGTGCTGGACACGGTCCCCGGCAGCGATGCCGAGCGCCTCTACGCCCGCCTCGGCTGGGTCCGCGTCGGTGAGATCCCCGACTACGCACTGCTGTCACACGGCGGACTCGCGCCGACGACGATCTTCTACAAACGGCTCTGAGAAACACCGTTCCGCCGACCGGCGTAACCCCCTCCGCCGTCCGAGATGCGCCCATACTCCTCGTTGACAGGAGGTGTCGGATGACACGGTCGATGAAGTCGGCCCCAAGGGGCCTGCTCGCCACGCTCTTGGCCCTCACAGCCACCCTGACCATCGCGGCGACGTCCCAGGCCGCGGGACTCCCGCGAATCGGTGGAAGTTGGGCCGCAGTCCCAGCGTTTCCCAGCGACGTCGCGCCGATGACGGTCACCTCGGGGGCTGACGGTCACATCTATCTCTTCGGCTTCTGCCAGGGCACCTGCGACCAGGTCGGTGGGCCGGTCGCGTATGGCGCTCCGGTGACCGAGATCTACGATCCATCGACCTCGACCTGGACGGCTGGCAAAGGCGCACCGGCATCGTGCGCTGGCGCGATGGCCTCAGCGGTCGATGCCAACGGCATGGTCCATCTGGCGGGCTGCTGGCGCGACATCGTGAGCAACCCCGGCTTCCGGGAAGCGGTGTACGACCCGACCGCGGCGACCTGGACGATGGAATTCGGCCACGGACCCTATGCCGACCCTATCGGCGGGATGGCCGGCCCGAACGGTCAGATCGAGTGGTTCAGCGAGATCCTCGAGAAGCAGGGCACGGCCGTCTTCACGGTGGGCTACCAGGTCCTAGTCGAGACCGACGGCCTCTGGTTCAGCGGCACCGGCGTGCCGAGTACCGCTCCGTCCGATACCGCGGTCCTCGGCCGTGATGGGCGTGTCTACGCCGTCGGCGGCTCGCGCGACTGCCAGCCCGAGTTCGGCACGTGCGCCGTCCCCGCGGTTCAGGCGTACCAGCCGACGACCAACAGCTGGCGCCAGGTGACGAGCCTGCCCACGCCGCGCATCCGCGTCGCCGCGGCGACGGACAGTCGCGGCCGAATCTTCACGATGGGCGGCCTGGCCGGCGACGCGCATACGCTCTATGCCACGGTCCAGGTCTATCGGCCGCACACGCGGACATGGGCCAAGGCGGCTCCCCTCCCCTCGGCGCGTATGGCCGCACTGGCGACCGCCACGCCCGATGGCCGCGTCTGGCTCCTCGGCGGCTACGACGCCTTCGGGAATCCCCTCGCCGATGGCGTGGTGTTCACGCCCGCCGCGCCGTAGGCGTTACCGGTTCTGGGCGTCGACGCCCTCACCATCGTCGAGGATGTCGGCCGGCGAGCCGACGATGGCCCCTTCAGCGTCCGTCTCGGCGTGACCCTCGGCGAGCGGGCCGAGGTGTTCGCCAGGGGCGGTCGCATCGTCGGCCCACTTCTCGGTGCCCTTGTCACCGGGTTCGGTCTCGGTATCGATGTACGGGCGGTCGCTCGACTCCATGGGTCACCTCCAGCGTTACCTGATGACCGCCCACGATACTCCTGCGGTCACGCGATCAGATGACGCGGACCGAACCGAGCCCTCCCTGGATGTCGATGCCGACGCGGTTGGGCGCGCTGTCGAAATCGGGCGATGCATAGCCGTCGGTCATCCGCGGGAAGCGGCTCTCGTCGACCGTCGTGCTGCCTAGCGCCATCCGGGAGTAGATCCGTGCCGCTACACCGGCGGGCACGGCGATGGTGACCGCCGCCAAGCCGGACCGGACCTCCATCGACGTCGTCCCACCGGCCGCCGGCAGGGTCAGCCGTGTCTCGCTCATGCCCGTCTGCAGGCGCAGCCGGCGCACACGGAGCCGGCCAAGGTCGATGGTCGAGCGGTTCGCGCCGGTATCGAGTTGGAGGTCGAGTGGGATCTCCCCACTCAGCGCCACGTCCCAGCGAAGCGGATGGTCCCACCAGAGTGTCCGGCGACCGCTGTACGGCTGGAGTTCGGCCGAGCCCGGACCGTTCGTCGTGTACTCGACGCCGCCTTCGAACGTGCCCGAGACGAGCACGTCCGGTGCCGCCAGCGAGACGGCCAACTCGCCGCCACCGAAGCGGATGCGGACGTCAGCCGAGGTCGCGCCGGCCAGCGGCAGAGTGAGCGTCTCGTTCGAGACCGCCGGTCGTGGCCAGATGCTCGCGACGACGAACCAGCCACCGACCGCGATGAGCGCCGCCGGCCACCATCGAGCCACGTCGTCCGTCGAGACGGCGATGCGGCCGGTCGTGGCAAGGACCAGGGTCACGCCGACGACGATCCAGGCCACCGGCCACATCAGCGACCACGCCCCGGCCGACAAACGGTCGCGGTGAAGGATGGCCGATGCGAACGAGCCGACGCCGAACAGGATGACGAACAACGGCCATGCCTCTCGCCACGTCAGGCCGGAGGCCTGCTGGATGACGAACACGAGGCCAAGGCCGATCAGCCAGACGCCGAGGATGGCCGCGCCGTCCCGAGGTTCCCGTCGCGATGCCGAGTGGATCATCGGACGCTCCCACCCGGGGCACCAGGCCGAGCCTGACCGCGCGGATCGTGGGGGTGGCGCACCACCGCGAGCATCACCAGCAACACCCCGAGCCCGACGAGCAGGAACGGCCAGAGGCGGTCAGGTTCGAACTCGGGGACGTACTCGCGGACCAGCGCCAGGACGCCGACCAGGACGAGGATGGCCCCGACGATGACTGCGCTCAGCCCGGTGCCGTGCTCGTGCCGCCAGGCCGCTCGCTGGGCATGGCGTTGTGCTCGCCACTCCGCGCGGGTCATCGGCGTCGTCGGCGGGGCCACGGTCGGAGGGACGGCGGAGCCGGGTGCTGCCGGGCCGGGTGCCGGTGGTTGACCGGGCGTCCATGCCGCCCAGTTCGGAGCCTGGTAGCCCGCCTCGTCCTCCGGGACGATGATGGCCATGACGATGTAGACGATGAGCGCCGTGCCGCCGGTCAGCGGCACCAGCAGCAACCAGATGAGGCGGACGATGGTCGCGTCGAGGTCAAGGCGTTCGGCAAGGCCGCCGGCTACGCCGGCCAGGATCCGGTCGTGGGACCGGTACAGGCGATCGTTCATCGACAACCTCCGATCGGGTCGAGCTGGAGATCTCCGACATTGCCGTCCACGTGCAGATGGATGCTCGGGCCACCTGACCCGGCGCGCTGCCAGGTGTCGCCGCTGTGGATCAGGCCCGCCGCGCCCAGGTTGGTATCGAACGCGAAGTGGTCCGGAACGTCGAGTTGGAGATCGGCATTCGCCGGCGTGCAGATGGCGATCGAACCGGCGTTGACCGAGAGGTCGCCCGAGGTCGGTCCGCCCACCGTCAGGCGTGCGCGACCGGCGTTGATCGAGAGGCTCAGGTCGGCGATGGTGGCGCCCGACGCGTCGATCAGGACATCGCCCGCATTCCCCTCGACCGTCAGCTCAGCCAGGTTCGCACCGGTGAGCGCCAACGAGACCGTGCCGGCGTTGGCGTGGACATCGATCGACTTTGTACTCTCGATGGGCGCGGTGACGGTCCATTCCTGATAGCGCAAACCCAGGTCGGGCAAGCCGATGGACAGGTCGGAACCGTCAGCGGAGAGCGTCGGCGGATCGCCGCGATAGCCCGCCTCGAGACTCCATTCCGGCACAGGCGCGGTCGTCAGCGTGACCGTCCCGCAGTTCAAGTGGAGCGAGACCGATCCGAGCTCCGTGAAGGCACCGGTTCGGTCCAGATGGAGCAGGTCCGCCGAGGAGCCCGAACCGCAATCCCCGAGGCCCATGATCGAGAAGTTGCCGGATGCAAGGGCGAAGCCGCCGAGGGAACCGACCACGAGCGCGGCGATGACGAGCCCAGCGATGCCGGCCCGGCTCCGAGAGACCAGGATGGCGACACCGAAGGCGATGATGACGATGGGCCACAACCGATCCGCGTCGGCGATGCGGCCGGGATCGAACCAGCCCAGATGGGCCATGAGCGGGATGACCCCGAGGGTGATGAAGACCAGGCCCCAGAACAGGTAACCGCGACGGATCCGCACCTCACCCTCCTCTCGCTCGCCCGACGCGCGCATCTCGGGCATCGAGAGCTTGGCCCGCCATCGCTTCGCGCGGTGGTGCCGTTTGTCCCGAACTGCCACGGCAAGATGTCAGGTTCTGAGGCGTGCCCCATCATCATCGTTCGACGATGGACGCCATCCCACCCGACGCGTTCCTGGCCGGCTATCCCTCCGCCATCCGAGCCTCGGCGGACGCGCTGCGTGCCGTCGTCCGGCGCGCCGTGCCCGAGTCGATGGAGCGCGTCAGGATCGGCTGGCGGCTCATCGGCTATGACGTGCCGGTCGGGCGGCGCTGGCGCTACTTCGCATTCGTGGCGCCGGAGCCGATCCACGTCCATCTCGGATTCGCCCATGGTGCGTGGATGGAGGACCCGGAGCGCCGCCTCGAGGGCGCCCATCTCTCGCTGCGCGCCGTCCGGTTCGTGACCTTCGGCCCGGGCGAGGCCATTCCGCGGTCCGCCCTCATCGAACTGACGCGCGAAGCCACCCGCGTCACGGCCAGGTCGGCCCGGGAACGGGTCTCGCTGGCCCTCGACCGAGACTGGCGGCCGACGAGCTGACACGCTACCGTTCGGCCCGTGTCCGTCGATCTCGGTCGTGAGCGTCTCGAGGCGGCCCTGATGGCGCTCGGCGTCGCCTACGAGCTGTTCGCGTGCGACCCTGCCCTGGCCGATACGGCGCAGTTCTGTGCCGCTTATGGGTTCGCCCTGGAGGATTCGGCCAACACCATCGTCGTCGTCGGAAAGTCTGAGCCGCGGCGGTACGCGGCCTGCATCGTGCTGGCGCCGCATCGACTCGACGTCAACCGCGCCGTCAAGGCCAGGCTCGGCACGCGCAAGGCGTCATTCGCGGCCGCCGACGAGACGCGCGAGATGACCGGCATGGCCATCGGTGGCGTGACGCCGTTCGGGCTGCCGATGGATCTACCGGTGTGGGTCGATGCCGCCGTCATGACCCGGCCTCGGATCGTCCTCGGTGGAGGCAGTCGCAGCTGGAAGGTCATCGCCGACCCGACCATCCTCCTCGCGCTGCCGAACGTGGAGGTCATCGAGGGTCTGGCCGGACCCATCGACGCGGCGTGATTAGCGTCGGCGCATGACGGACGTGCGGGTTCGGCGGATCCGGGCCGATGACGGGCCTATGCTGCGCACGCTGAGGCTGCGCGCCCTGGCCGATGCACCACAAGCATTCGGGCAGCCCCACGATCGACCGGTCGACACCTCACCGCGCGAGTGGGCGGCGGCAGCGCGTGCCGCGAGCGATGGCGACCGGCGAGCGTGGTTCATCGCCGAGGACGACGGCACAGCGGTCGGCTTGGTCCTCGCGCGACGTCGGCCGCCCGTCGAGGTGCTCATCTTCTCGATGTGGGTCGAACCTGGGAGTCGGCGGCGCCACATCGGTCGCGGGCTGATCGAAACGGTCGTGGCATGGGCCGGTGGCTGGGGCGCCAGGCGCGCCGTCCTGTGGGTCCTCGCCGCCAACGAGGGCGCGCTCCGCTTCTACGATCGACTGGGCTTTCGCGTCGAGCCGGACGGGTCCGATGCCGCGGCCGGTCGGGCCTACGGCGCGTTGGCGATGTCGCTCTCCTTCGACGGCGCGGCCGACTGATCGTCGGTCGTCTCGAAGGGATCGGTCGGCGTATCGCCGTCGCGGTCATCGCCGGTGACGATGACGACCTCCTCGACCATCACGTCAGCGACCAGGTCGAATTCGGCGTCGACCGCCTCCATCGACTCCTCGATCGGTGCCGGTGCCGCGGCGGAAGCCGGTTCCGCCAACGGTGCGGGCGGCTCAGCCATCGGCTCGGCCGGCTCTACTGGCGGCGGCTCGGCAAGGATGGTCGCCGGCGGATCATCGACCGAGACCCAGCGCGGATCGACCTTCAAGTGGATGAGCGCCGGTCGGCCGGTCGCCATGGCGGCCTGGATGGTCTCGGCAACCTCGTCGTCACGCTCGACCGTGAACGCGTCAGCGCCCAGGCCGCGTGCGACGGCCGCGAAATCGATGGCACCGAGATCCGTCGCAGAAGCTGCTCTGCCCTCGCGATCCTGGTGCATGCGGATGGTGCCGTAGCGACGGTTGTCGAAGACGAGTACGATGGGCGCGACGCCCTCGCGGACGGCCGTCTCCAGTTCCGACATCGTCATCGCGAACCCGCCGTCACCGGCCAGCGCAACGACCGGTCGGCGCGGATAGACGAGCGCTGCGGCGATGGCAGCCGGCAGGCCGTAACCCATCGCCCCGGATGTGGGGCCGAGGAAGGTGCCGGGTCGCCGGAACCGGTAGCCGCGCGCCAGCCAGCCGGCGAAGTTGCCGGCATCGGTCGTCACGACCGCTTCCACCGGCAGCGCTCGGCCGAGCGCCGTGATGACCTTGGCCGGGTTCACGCCCGGACCGTTCCATTCCGGTTCAGCGATGGCCCCCGCGGCGGCCAGGTACGCCTCGCGGTCGCGAGCTGCGGCCTCCAGGCGGGCCGAACGGTTCTCGGCGTCAAGGACGCCTTCGCGCAGAAATGAGAGGGCAGCGTCCACGAATCGACCGGCATCCGAGGCAAGGGACAGCGTCGGCGCATCCTTGCCCGTGCCGGCCTCGCGCGGTTCCACGTCGACATGCGCCCAGCGCTGGCGCGCTGTGGGGATGCGGTAGCCGAACGTGGTGATCTCGTTCAGGCGGCAGCCGAGTACGAGGATGACGTCCGCTTCCTCGAGCCGTCGCCGGACCGTCGATGCGGCGGCGAGACCGGCCATGCCGAGATACAGGGGATGGGTGTTGGCGACCGCGTCGGGTCGACGCCACGCAGCGATGACCGGGATGGCCAACGCCTCGGCCAGACGCATCAGCCTCCGGCTGGCATTGGACCGCAGCACGCCGCCCCCAGCCAGGATGACGCCGCGCTGCGAGGCGGCGATGAGCTTCAGGACGGCCTTGACCTCATCCGGGTCGGGGGTCGCGGCGACGCGCGGTGAGAACTGGCTCGACCACGAGCCGGGCACTTCCTTGTCGAGGACATCCTCCGGGACCGAGATGAGCACTGGTCCGGGGCGGCCGGCGAGGGCGCGCGCGATGGCGTCCGAGGTCACGGCGCTGGTGCGCGATGGGTCATCGATCTGGACGGCCCACTTGGCGAGCCGGCCGATGGATCCGACCAGGTCGGCTTCCTGGAACGCCTCGCGGCCGATGAAAGGTCGCTTGACCTGGCCGATCAGGGCGATCATCGGCGACGAATCCGCGCGCGCGGTGTGGATGCCGATGGCCATGTTCGATGCCCCGACGGCGCGCGTGCCGAGCACCAGTTGCGGCTTGCCGAGCAGCTGGGATGCCGCTTCGGCCATGAACGATGCGCCGCCTTCGTGACGCGCGGCGATGATGCGGACGCCGACGTCGGAGAGTGCGTCGAGGAGACCGAGGAACGATTCTCCGGGAACGGTGAACGCGAAGCGCGCACCGGCCGAGAAGAGTTGCGCAGCGATGACCTGGGCGACGGTCGGGCGCGGCACCGGCGGCGCCGCTGGCGTAGGTGTCGATGGCGGCTCGGGCGCTGGCACGGGGGCTTGCTCGGCGGGCTCCGGCTCGGGCTCGGGCTCGGCTTCGGTCTCGGGCGCTTGCGCCGCATCCGCGCTGGCATCATCGACCACGTCGATCGGATCCGCCGGTGGAGCCGCCGCGGCCGCGGCGGCGGTTTCCGACTCGGCCGGATCCGCGGTCGGTATCGGTTCGGTGGTCTCCAAGGGTTGGGTCTCCTCAGCGTTCTCGTTCAGCGCCATCTAGCGGTAGTTCTCGAACTGAAGCGCGACCGGATAATCATCCGCGTCCGTGCGCAGCCGCGCGATCAGCCGTTGCAGATCGTCCTTGCTCTTGCCGCTGACGCGCACCGCGTCACCCTGGATGCTCCCTTTGAGTTTCGGAAAGTCGTCACGGATCAGCTTGGTGATCCTCTTGGCCGCATCCTCGGGCAGGCCACGGCGCAGCTTGATGACCTGTCGCACGGTGTTCCCGCCAGCGGGCTCGACGGTGCCCCAATCAAAGATCTTGAGCGACAGGCCGCGCCGCAATGCTTTCGTCTCCATCAGGTCCTTGATGGCGGCGGCGCGGTGCTCGGTGTCCGTGTGGAGCGTGATCTCGTCCTTGCCCAGCTCGACATCCGCCTTGGCGCCCTTGAAATCGAAGCGCGTCGTGATCTCGCGCCGCACCTGGTCGAGCGCATTGACCAACTCCTGTCGATCGAAGTCACTGACGACATCGAACGAGACGTCACCGGCCACGGGTCACCTCCGCCGGCGCGTCGTGATCGGGCTTGAAGGTCGAATCGATGCCGACCGAGCGCGACAGTGACCAGCCCTTGAAGCGGGTGATCAGACCATCGTCCCCGACTTCCATGGTCATGAAGCCGCGGACGCGGGTCCGATCGCCGGTGGCGCGCGTCGTGACGGCTCCGTGCCAGCTGCACAGGATGGTGTTGCCGGAGACCCAGACGCGTTCCGCCTCGGCGTCGATATGGGCCTGCGTCGCGGCGACGTCGTTGAGGAAGGCGCGGATGGCGTTCGCCGCGACCAACGGCGGTTCGAACGGGTCGGCGCGGTACTCCGCATCGTCGTTGAACAGCGCCATCGCGGCATCGACATCGCCGCGCTGCCATGCGCCGAGATAGCGGTCGATGAGGTCCTGGCCGTCGCCGGGGGAGATGGTGCCCATGACAGGCAGTTTAGCGGCCCGAAGCGGCACGCTCCGCGAGCCCGGCCACCAGGCGCTCGGCGATCACGTACGAGCGGCCGCCGCCCATCACCAGCACGACGTCGCCGGGCCGGACGCGCTCGAGGAGGTGATCCGCCGTCGCCTCGACCGAGCCTGGCGCCGTCGCCGGCTCCCGTGAGCGGCGGCTCACCGCGTCGGCCAGAGCAGCGGCGCTGCTAATGGTCGTATCGGGATCGCGCCCTGCCCAGATATCGGCGATGACGGCGTGGTCGGCTGTCGCGAGCACGGTGGCGAACACGTCAAGGAAGGCCGCGGTGCGGTGGTAGGTCAGCGGCTCGTAGACGGCCCAGACTGGCCGGCCGGGGTACGTGGCGCGGACGGCCTCGAGCGTGGCAGCGATGGCCGTGGGATGGTGGGCATAGTCGTCGAGGACCGCGATGCCGCTCGGTTCGCCCTTCAGTTCGAGTCGTCGCCCGACGCCGGTGAAGGTGGCCAGGCCCTCGGCGATGAGCTGCGACTCCACACCGAGCTCGGAAGCGGCCACCGCCACGAGGAGGGCGTTCGCGGCGTTGTGTCGTCCGGCCAGCCCGAGCGTGGTCCTGATGGTGACGTCGTGAGCAGCACCAAGACCGGTGACGGTCATGGACCCGCCGTGGTCGATCCCGATCACGTCGGCCCGACCCGGGCTCAGGGCGGTCGTCACGAGGCGTTTCGGTGCCGTCCTGAGCCGCTCGATCACCCGTCGTGCGCCACCGTCGCCGACGTTCACGATGACGGTCCGATCGGCAGCGCCGGGTCCATCGAGCCATGCGGCGAAGGCGTCGACGACCGCATCCTCGTCGGCGAAGACATCGGGGTGGTCCCAATCGGCGTTGAGCAGCAGGGCGACGCTCGGCCGGAAGGCGTCGAAGTTGCCCGCGTACTCGTCCGCCTCGACAACGAAGTCGCTGCCACTCCCCCATCGAGCGGTGGCCGGGCGACCTCCGGTGATCGCCGCCGGAAGGAGCGCGCCGACGAACGCCGACGGGTCCCGCCCGGCCCGGACGAGCAGATGCACGAGCCATCCCGCCGAGGTCGACTTGCCATGCGTCCCGGCGACGGCGACAAGCCGTTGGCCGGTCGTGGTGGCGGCGTCGGCCACCAGCTGCTGCCACGATTCCAGGCTCAGACCGGCCGAGCGAGCGGCCGCCAACTCGGGTTGATCCGGATCGACCGAGGTCAGCGCCTTGGTCACCGCCACCCGGTCCACGACCGGCCGCCCGTCGATGGCCACATGATCGGCGCCGTGTGACCAGGCGACCGGGATGCCAGCGGCCTCAAGGGCCACGGTGTACGGCGAGGGACCGCCCGCATCACAACCGGTGACCGTGGCTCCTGCCCGCTGGCCGAGCAGCGCGGCGGCCGATGCCCCCGCTCCAGCCGCCCCGATGACGTGGATGCGCTGGCCGGCCGGAATGGGTCGCGCATCCCGGGCGGCAGCCAGCCCCGCACCGATCTCCTGGCTGGTCCGCGTCAACCCTCGAGTCGCCGTCGGAGTAGCTCGAGGCCGGCCCGAGCGGTCGCGAGCTTGTTGTGCGATCGGTCGCCAGCCCATTGGTAGCGCGTCACGTCATGGCCGGCCGCGTCAGCGACCGCTACGTAGGTCAACCCGACGGGCTTGGCCGCACTGCCTCCGGACGGGCCGGCGATGCCCGTCACCGCCACGGCGACATCGGCGTGGAATGCGTGGCGGGCGCCTTCGGCCATCGCCACGGCGACCTGGGCGGATACCGCGCCGTGATTCGCCAACGTTTCCTGCGGCACCGCGAGCGAGGCGACCTTGAGCGCGTCGCTGTAGGTGATGGCGCCGCCGATGTAGTAAGCGCTCGACCCAGCCACCTCGGTCAGAAGGTGGCCGATGAGGCCGCCGGTGCACGATTCCGCCGTCGCGACCGACACCGCCCGGGCCAGCGCCGCCGCTTGGACGACGCCTGCCAGCTCGACGAGGTCGATCTGGTCAATCGGCTCACCCAACAGCGCATCGGTCACGGCTGATGAGGCGGCTGACCCTTCGCGAAGACCCACTTCTGATCCCCCGAGCCAAGTGAGCCGAGTGACTGTCCGTTGACTGTGAAGAACGTGTACTCGGAGAAGCTCGTGTCGACCTCGACGGTGTCCCGCCCACGGAGCACCGCCGAGTCGCCATCAACGAACGCGTGGCCGGTGTTGTGGGACTTGATGCCATCCTGGAGGCCGTAGATCCATGATCCGCCGCCGCGGACCTGCACGATCACCGTGACGCCGTCGTACGAGACGTCGATGGTGCGCGTCGCGACCGCGTCAGGATGACCGCTCGCAGATGCGGTCACGCTGATCGACCAGCGCCCGTGGCTGAGCGTGATCGTCTGGGAGAAGCTGCCGTTGGCAACGGTCGCCGTGACCGGAGCAACGGTCGGGCTCGGTGCCGCCGATGGCGCCTCGCTGGGCGAAGGTGAAGGCGACGGGGACGGGGACGGGGACGGTTCGGGCGACGTCGAAGCCGAGGCTGAGGGACTGGCCGTCGGCACGACCGTGTCCGGCTGCAGGAAGGTGGCACTGATGACCACGCTCGTCCCGTCCGTCGTGCCGGAGACCGTGACCGGGCCTTCCACGACCGACGAGCCGTCAGCGGGAGCCGTCACCGCGAGGTTCACCGTACCGACCGCGGTGGCGGTCGGTCCCGGGCTGCCCGATGGGAGCGCGGATGCGATCGGCGTCGGCGTCGCCGGCAGCGGCACGGTCAGGATGACGCGGGCGGTCGGTGAATCCCGTTTCGTGTCGGGATCGGTCGCCACCACGTCGAAGTCGTTCTCGCCCTTGGTGACCGGCACCTCGAGCGACCAGTGGCCGCTGGCATCGGCAACGGCGGTGCCGGTGTAGTTCTCGGGTCCAGTGACGCTGACCGTGGCGCCTGCAAGCGTCGTGCCCGAAAGCGTGTCGGTGGTGGCGTCGGCGGCGAGGGTCGCAACCTGCGGCCCGGTGATGGAAAGCGGCGTCGGCGACTGGAACCGGAAGACCTGAAGGACGACGTATCCGGCGAATGCCAGCACGACGAGCGTCAGCACGACGGCAACGATCGTGTTGCGCGAGAAGGTCAGCCCGCGGTTGGGTTCGGCGATGGGACGCGGCGGCGCGACGGTGACCGCTTCGTTCCGGTCGCCGGTGTTGGTCTCCGCCCGCCACCGCTCGATGACCTCGTCCGGGTCAAGCCCGAGATACGACGCGTAGTTGCGCAGGAACCCCTTCGTGTACACCGCTCCCGGCAGCGACCCGTAATCGCCGCCCTCCAGCGCCTCGAGGTACTTGGCACGGATCTTCGTGTCGCGCTCGGCGCGATAGATGTCGACGCCCTTGTGCTCGCGCGCTGCACGCAGCATCTCCCCGAGCGGCGGCGCCGGGGTCGCGTCGATGGGACCATCGCGGTCACGCCCGAGGCGGCGCCCGCCGACGCGCATCTGGTGACGGGCAGTCATCGGTCAGAAAGATCCTTCTCAGAAATGGCATCGCGACCTACCCCCCAGCGGGTCGCGTGACCAAGGATACGCGACCCGGCCAGCCACCGGCCCAGCGGGGGGTGTCGTAGCACACCGGTCACAGGTCGTCCGCGGCCTCCGGGCCGCGCATCCAGTTGTCTGGCCCGTAGACCTGGCGCGGCACGGCCGGGTTGCGCGGGTCCTGCGGCCCGACGATACCCGCGCGCTCCAGGTCGTCCATGAGCCGGCTGGCTCGGTTGAAGCCGACCTTCAATTTCGTCTGCATCATCGAGGTGCTGGCCTTGCCGGTCTGCATCACCAGCTCGGCCGCCCGTGGTGCCAACTCGTCCTCGCTGATCTTCGCCAGCCAGGCGAACTCGCCCTCGCCGCCCTCGCTCTCATCGACCGTTGCCAGCAACTCCGGATCATAGTGCGGCTCGGGCGACTGTTCCCGCCAGTGGTCGGTCACCGCGTGGACCTCGGCATCGCTGACGAAGACGCCCTGGAGGCGCACCGGTCGCGGCAGATCGGCGGGCTGATAGAGCATGTCGCCGCGCCCGATGAGGTCTTCCGCACCCGGCTGGTCGAGCACTGTCCGACTGTCGATGTTCGAGGACATGGCGAAGGCGATGCGGCTGGGCACGTTGGCCTTGATGAGGCCGGTCACCACGTTGACGCTCGGGCGCTGCGTTGCGAGCACGAGGTGGATGCCCACGGCACGTGCCTTCTGGGCGATCTTGACGATGGGATCCTCGATCTTGCGGCCCTCGCGCATGATCAGGTCGGCCAGCTCGTCGATGACGATGACGATGAAGGGCAGGCGCTCCTCGGCCGAGACGCGGGCGCTCGCGTTGTAGGCGGTGATGTTGCGTTCGCCGCGTGACGCCAGCGCCTTGTATCGCTCCTCCATCTGGTGGACCGCCCAGGTGATGGCCGAGCGGGCGTGCGCGGCCTCGACGATGACGCTCGTCAGGAGGTGCGGCAGGCCCTCGTACGCGGCCAGTTCGACCCGCTTCAGGTCGACCAGCACGAAGCGGACCTCGTTCGGGCGGGCGCGCATGAGGATGCTCGTGATGAGCGCGTTGACGCACACGCTCTTGCCCGAACCGGTGGCGCCGGCGATGAGCAGGTGCGGCATCTTGGCGAGGTCGACGGCGTAGGCCTTGCCCGACACGTCGCGCCCGAGGGCGAACGTCAGCTTGCCGGTCGCATTGGCCATGTCGGAGTCGGCGTAGACGCCGCCGAACGAGACGATCTCCGATGAGTGGTTCGGGACCTCGATGCCGACCACGTCGCGCCCGGGGATGGGCGCCTCGATGCGGATGGTTCGCGCGGCGAGGGCCATCGCCAGGTCATCCGCCAGCGCTTCGATGCGCGACAGCTTGACGCGCGCGTCGGGCTTGACCTCGTACTGCGTCACGACCGGCCCGGTATTGACCGCCGTCACGGCGGCCGGGATCTGGAAGCTGCGCAGCTTGTCCTCGATGATGCGGATGTTGCGGTCGTGGTCGAGGCGCGGGCCGGCGCGCACGGCGGGTGCGGCCGGGTCGAGGAGCGACAGTGGTGGCAGGTCCCACGGCCGATCGTGGATGGGCGTCGGCGCGTCCTCTGCCTCGAGCAATGGCCGCGGATCGGAGGTCGCCGATGCGGACCCGGTGGCGGCCCGGCCGGTGACCGCGACCGGCGCCAGGACGCCGACCCCTCCCCCACCTCCGTTGGCCGACCAGACGGTCTGGCTGACGGGCGCCGGGCTTGGCATGGGCGCCGGTGGCGGCTCGGTGGACCGATCGTCGGCTCCCTGGACGGCGGCAGCGACCCGGCGGCCACGAGCGCTCGCCTCGATGGGCACGGCCACCGGAGCCCGCGCTGCGTCACCGTCGGTGCCGCGGGTCGTAGTCGGGATCGCGTTGGCCAGCGCCCGACCGCCCACGGCGACCGGCCGGACCAGGGCGCGCAGCGTCAGGTCGAACATCATCAGGACGCCGGCAACGACGATGCCGAGCAGCACGACGAAGGCGCCCGGCGTGCTGACGAGATCGGTCAACGAGGACGCCAGCCAGTGACCGAGCGACCCGCCGCCCTGGCGCAGCGCGGTCGCCGCCGTGCCATCGCCGCGGATGAGGTGGATCAGCCCCTCGCCGCCGAGGAAGACGAGCACCCCGCCGATGGCGATGACGCCCCAGCTGTTGCCCACCTTCGGCGCGCGCTCGATGAAGACGCCACCGATGAGCAGGAGCACAGCCAGCAGCCAGGCACCCTGTCCGAAGGCTGGACGCAACACGTCGTCGACGAACCGATCGATGACCGCCGTGCCCGGGAAGATCAGCGCGATGACGGTGATCGCGCCGAGGACCAGCAACACGATGCCGACCAGGGAGCGTGCCGTCTGCGGGCCGATGGCGAGGCTCGGGAAGGCGAAGCGGCGCGCGGCGCGCCGACGCCGAGGCGCGCCGGTTCTCGTCGACCGCGCAGCGGTCGACTTGGCGGGCGTCGTCTTACGGGCTGGGGCCACCCGCGTCAGATCTCGACCACGACCGGGAACACCATCGGCCGCCGCTTGGTCTGCTCATAGAGGTACCGTGAGACTGCGTCCTTGATCTGCACCTTGAGCATGCCGACTTCGCTGATGTGGTCGCCGGGGTTCTCGATCGAGCGCTGGATGCGCTCGCTCGCGCCGTCGAGCAGCCGCTGGTCCAACTCGGCGATGAAGCCGCGTGTCACGATCTCCGGCCGCCCGACCAGCGTGCCGGTCTGCTTGTCGACGGTCACCACGACGAGGAACATGCCGTCATTGGCGAGGGCGCGACGGTCGCGCAGCACGACGTCGCCGACCTCACCGACCGACAGGCCGTCGACGAAGACGTAGCCCGCGGTGACCGGCACGCCCCGGCGCGCCGAGCCATCGGCCGAGATCTCGATGGGCGTCCCGTTCTCGATGATGAACACGTTCTCTGGCAGCACGCCCGTCTCGATGGCCAGGCGGCCGTGCTGGACCTGCATTCGGAACTCGCCATGGATCGGGATGAAGTGCTTCGGCTTGGTAAGGCCGAGCATCAGCTTCAGCTCTTCCTGGCTGGCATGGCCCGAGACATGAGCGCGCTTGATGGTGTGGTAGAAGACGTTCGCGCCTGCCTTGAAAAGGTTGTCGATGGTGCGGCTGACCATCTCTTCGTTGCCGGGGATGGGGCTGGCGCTGACGATGACCGTGTCGCCTGGCTGGATCTCGACGTATCGGTGGTCGCGGTTGGCCATCCGCGCGAGCCCGGCCATCGGCTCGCCCTGGGCGCCGGTCGTGGCGATGACGAGATCGCGATCGGGGATCTCGCGGATCTTGTCCTTGGGGACGATCGAGGACGGGTCGTATTTCAGGTAGCCGAGGTCGGTGGCGATGCGGAAGTTCTGCTCCATCGAGCGGCCGATGACGGTCACCTTGCGATGCATGTCGGCGGCCGCGTCCAGGACCTGCTGGATGCGTGCGATGTTGCTGGCGAAGGTGGCCACGATGACGCGGCCCTCGAGCGGCTCCATGATCTCGCGGAACGCCTCGCCGACGGTTCGCTCTGACGGCGTGTAGCCTGGGTTCTCGGCGCGGGTCGAGTCGGACAGGAGGCAGATGACGCCCTCTTCGCCGAGCCTGGCCAGGATGTGGAAATCGGACAGTTTGCCGTCCACCGGCGTGTGGTCGAACTTGAAGTCGCCGGTGTGGACGACCGTCCCGACCGGCGTGCGCAGGGCGATGCCCATCGCGTCCGGGATGGAGTGGCCGACGCGGAACGGGAGGGCGGTGAACGGCCCGATCTTCAGCTCGTCGCCTGGATCGAGCGGCAGCAGCGGGTTGGAATGGAGCTTGTGCTCCTTGATCTTGTTGCCCAGCAGGCCGCGCGCCAGCGTCGACGCGTAGACGGGCACGCCCGGGAAGTCGGGCAGGACGTACGGCAGGCCGCCGACGTGGTCTTCGTGCGCGTGCGTGATGAGGAACGCCTTGACGTTCGCCTTGCGTTGCTTGAGGTACGTGATGTCGGGGATGACGAGGTCGATGCCGAACATCTCCTCATCGGGGAACATCAGCCCGCAGTCGATGACGACGATGTCGTCGCCGTACTCGAAGACGTACATGTTCTTGCCGATCTCGCCCACGCCGCCGAGCGGGATGATGCGCAGCACCCCGGGCTGGGGACCGGCGTCGCGCCCGGTCGTCATCGGAACAGGCCCAGCTGGTCGTCGGAGGGATTGGCGGCGTGCGCCGGCTCGGGCGGGCTCGGGTCGACCGGCTCCGGCGCTGGCGCGGCCGGTCGAGCGGTCGGCATCAGCTCGGCAGCCGTGCCACGTCGGGCGTCACGGGCGTCTCGAGCGGCGATGAGCGCGGCAGGGATGCCGGTCGTGTCGACCTGGATGGTCTCTCGCAGCGCCTGTTGACGGAAGGCCGCCGCGGGGTGGTACATGGCGAATGCGCGCTCGGCGCGAAAGCCGGTCTCGGCGTCGATCGGATGGACGGTGCCGTGGACCTGGCTGATGCGGGCGCCGGGCAGGAAGGACTGCATCGAGAAGCGCCCCAGCGTCACGACGAGCGCGGGGTCGAGGACCTCGAGCTGGCGACGCAGGAAGGGCGCGCAGGCGGCGATCTCATCGGGCTCCGGGTCGCGATTGCCTGGCGGTCGACACTTGACGACGTTCGTGATGAAGACATCCTTCCTCTCCCAGCCGATGCTGCCGATCAGCTCGGTCAGGAATCGGCCAGCGGCACCGACGAACGGCCGGCCCTGTTGATCCTCGTTGAAACCGGGTCCTTCGCCGACGAAGACGACCTCGGTGTCAGGGTTCCCTTCTCCCGGGACCGCGTTGGTCCGATCCGCTGAGAGCCGGCAGCGCGTGCAGCCGCGAATCTCGGCAGCGACCGCGTCAAGGGCTGCCCGGCGATCGGCGGCCGGTGCCTCGATGGTCGAGGGCTCGGTCATCGGCACGGCGACATTGGTCCTCTCTTCGTGGATCCCACCGGGCACGGGATGATTCTACAGGTCGCGCGATGCCCAGCGGCTGTTGGCTCGCCGACCGGACGCCAGGGCGGTATCGTGGCACTCTCTCGGCTCACAGTGCGCGAGGTGCGCGGGGAAGGAGTGGCATGGAAACAGTCGTGTCGACCCAGACGGTGACCACACCCTGCATGGAAGGCATGACTGCACGTGCGAACCCTGAATCTCGGCATCCTGGCGCATGTAGACGCGGGTAAGACCACCCTCACCGAGCTGCTCCTCTACGCCGCCGGCGCCATCGATCGGATCGGCAGCGTCGACGACGGCACGACCCAGACCGACTACCTCACCCTCGAGCGCGAGCGCGGCATCACGATCCGCTCCGCCGTCGCGTCATTCGAGATCGGTGACCTCTCGGTCAACCTGATCGATACGCCCGGCCACCCCGACTTCATCGCGGAAGTCGAACGTGTGTTGAGCGTTCTCGATGCGGCCATCCTCGTGGTCTCGGCCGTCGAAGGCATCCAGCCCCAGACACCACTCCTGATGCGCGCGCTCCAGCGTCTGCGAGTGCCGACGCTGCTCTTCATCAACAAGATCGACCGAGCCGGGTCGGACACGGCACGCGTGTTGGCCGGCCTCAGGCGTCGACTCGCCCTTGACTCGATCGCGCTCGGTCGCGCCGTGGATGAGGGCACCCGGAACGCGCGCTACGTGCGTGACGACGACGACGAGGCGCGAGCCCGACTCGCCGAAGCGCTCGCCGAGAAGGACCCCGAGCTTCTCCAGGTCCTCGTCGATGGCGGTCCCGTGCCCTCGCGCGCGTCACTTCAGGCGCGCCTTGTTCGGCAGGTGCGCGACCTCCTGGCGCAGCCGGCTGTCTTCGGTTCGGCCCTGACGGGTACCGGCATCGACGCCGTCATGGATGCCATCGCGACGATCATGCCGTCCGCCGAGACAGATGGGAGCGGCCCCGTCAGTGGACGTGTCTTCAAGATCGAACGCACCCGCGACGGGGCGAAGTCGGCGCTCGTCCGGCTCTACGCGGGCCACATCTCGGTTCGCGATCACGTCAGGTTCGGTAACGACCACGAGGGCCGCGTGACACGACTCAGCGTCTACGCGCCCGGCGGCCCCATCCAGTCGCCGATCGCCCACGCTGGTCAGATCGCCGCATTGCTCGGCCTCGAAGAGATCCGTGTCGGTGATGTCGTCGGCCAGCCACCTGCGGATCGCGGCGCCGAGCGCCAGTTCGCCCCACCGACGCTCGAGGCGGTCGTCGTGCCAGCGTTGGCCGCCGATCGGGCGCGGATGCGAAACGCCCTCCTCGAGCTCGCCGACCAGGATCCGCTCATCAACGTGCGCCAGGACGACACGCGCGACGAGATCTCCGTCTCGTTCTACGGCGACGTCCAGCGCGAGGTCATCGAAGCGACGCTGGAGCGCGAGTACGGCGTCAAGGCGGCGTTCCGCCAGACGATGGTGCTCCACGTGGAGCGACCGAGCGGAATCGGCAGTGAGGAGCAGCTCATCAGGGCGGCGACCCACGCGAACATCTCCGGCCGTTCCTCGCCGGACAGCGCCAATCCGTACCGGGCGGCCCTGGGCGTCCGGGTCGAGCCGGGTCCGCCGGGCTCGGGCATCCGGGTCGTGGTCGACGTCGACGTTCACCTGGTGCCGATGTACATCTACAACACCGTCGCGGGCTTCGCGTCAGCCATCACTGACTACGTCCGGGACAGCCTGCACGAAGGGCCGCATGGCTGGGCGGTCACCGATTGCCGGGTCGTCGTGTGGGACAGCGGGTACCTGCGGACGGGTTCCATGGCCCGAGACTTCCGTCTGCTGACCGGTCAGGTCGTGCGCACGGCACTGGATCGGGCTGGGACGGTCGTGTGCGAGCCGATGACGCGCCTCCGACTCGAGATCCCTGTCGCGTCGGCGTCAGGGGTGATGAAGGCGCTCGGCCAGCTCGGGGTCCGGGTCGACGGACAGTTCTCGACCGCGGAGGTGGCGAAGATCGGCGGCGTGCTCGCGGCATCTCGCGTTGACGAGGTCAGACATCGACTGCCTGGCCTGACTTCCGGGCAGGGCATCCTCGAGACCGAGTTCGCGGGGTACGAGCCCGTCGCCGGGCCACCACCCGAGCGACGACGCCGATCCGCCGTGTAGCACTCGGCCCGGGGCCGGCACCGGCGCAGAATCGAACGACCCGCCTTTCGGCGGGCCGTTTCGTTTGACGATCGCGGGTGCGCCGATCAGACCGGCGTCTTGGCCAGGTGGCGTTGCATAGCCGCCTTGCGGGAGAGGTTGACGCGGCCCTGGCGGTCGATCTCGGTCACCACGACCATGATCTCGTCACCGACGGACACGACATCCTCGACGGTCGGCACGTGGTAGTCGGCGAGCTCGCCGATGCGCACGAGGCCTTCCTTGCCGGGCAGGATCTCGACGAAGCAGCCGAAACCCATGATCCGGGTCACCTTGCCCAGATACAGGGCGCCGATCTCGACCTCACGAGTGAGGCTTTCGATCCACTGGATCGCCTTGCGCGAGTTCTCACCCGACACGGCGGCGATCTCGACCGAGCCATCGTCCTCGACGTTGATCTCGGTGCCGGTCTCTTCCTGGATCTTGCGGATCATCGATCCGCCCTTGCCGATGATCTCGCGGATCTTCTCGGGGTTGATCTTGATGGTCACGATGCGCGGCGCGAAGTCGCTCATGTCGGAGCGGCTGGACGGCATCACCTGGGTCATCTTGTCGAGGATGAAGAGTCGCGCTGCGTGCGCCTTCTCCAGCCCGGCGCGGATGATCGCCTCGTTGATGCCGGTCACCTTGATGTCCATCTGAAGGGCGGTGATGCCCTCGGACGTGCCGGTGACCTTGAAGTCCATGTCACCGAACGAGTCTTCCTTGCCGAGGATGTCGGTCAGGACGGCGAACCGGTCGCCTTCCGTCACGAGACCCATGGCCGCGCCGGCGACCGGCGCCGTGATCGGCACCCCGGCGTCCATCAGGGCGAGCGTGGAACCGCACGTGGAGGCCATCGAGGTCGAGCCGTTGGACGTGACGCACTCGCTGACGAGGCGGATCACGTACGGGAAGTCCTCGTGCGACGGCAGGACCGGGATGAGCGCCCGCTCGGCGAGCGCGCCATGACCGATCTCGCGCCGGCCCGGGCCGCGCATCTGCTTGTTCTCGCCCGTGCTGTACGGGGGCATGTTGTAGTGGTGGAGGTAGCGCTTGGACTCCTCGGGGCCGATGGTGTCGATGCGCTGGACGTCCGAGGACGGGCCGAGCGTCGCCACGGTCAGCGCCTGGGTGTCGCCGCGCGTGAAGAGTGCCGAACCATGGGCTCGCGGGAGGAGCCCCACTTCGACGGAGATGGGCCGGATCGTATCGACGTCACGACCGTCCATGCGGATGCCCTCGGAGAGCACCAGCTCGCGGACGACCTTCTTGTGGAGGAGACCGCTGAGGCTCTTGGAGAAGCCGGATGCAACCTTGGCGGCGTCGAGCGCCTTGTCCGCCGTGGCGGCATCACCCTTGACGCGAGAACGGATCGAATCGGCGACCGCGGCCTTGTAGGTCGCGACGCGCCCGGGGAGTTCGCCGGCCAACCGGAGCAGCAGCTCGGCGGTCGCCTCCGCGTCCGGCAGGGCGCGGTGATTGGGCTCCGTGGCCATGCCGAAGAATCGCGACAGGTCACCGAGTTTGAACGCGTCCTGATCGGGGTACGCCTCGCGCGCCAGGGTCAGCGTGTCGAGGCAGCGCTCGGCGGCGATCTTCGCGCCGTCGCCGGCGGCGGCGTTGATGAAGCCGGCGTCGAAGCTGACGTTGTGCCCGACGAGCCAGGCATCGCCGGCCCATTCGAGCAGTTTGCCTGCGGCCTCGGCCGGGGTCGGAGCGCCCTTGACGTCCTTGTCAGTCAGGCCGTGGAGCTGGTGGCCGATGATCGGCCGGCCCGGGTTGACCAGCGTCGACCAGCGGTCGACGATCTTGCCACCCTGGACGCGCACGGCAGCGACCTCGACGAGGGCGCCCATCTTGACGTCGCGGCTGGTGGTCTCGGTATCGATGACCACGAAGGGCTTGTCGGCCTTGACGGCATCGAGGAAGGTGAGCACCGAGTCTGTGCTCGGCTCGATGAACGGCAGGCGCTTGGGCTTGCCGACCATCTCCCGCAGCTTGTCCTGCAGGTCGAGCACGGGGGCCAGCGAGCGGTGGCCGAACATGATCGCCTCTGCCATGACCGACTCGGGCAGGATCTTGGCACCGGCCTCGACCATCATGATCGCGTCGCGGGTACCGGAGACGATCAGGTCGAGCTCCGAGTCCGCCAGCTGGCTGTAGGTCGGGTTGACCACGAACTCGCCGTCGATGCGACCGATGCGGACCGCCGCGATGGGGCCGAGGAAGGGGATCTCGCTGATGGTCAGCGCGGCCGACGCGGCGATGGTGCCGAGGATATCCGGGTCGTTCTCGCGGTCGGTCGAGAGGACGGTCAGCACGATCTGGACGTCGTCCTTGTAGCCCTCGGGGAAGAGCGGCCGGATCGGCCGGTCGGTCAGGCGCGCGGCCAGGATGGCCGCCTCCGAAGGCCGCGACTCGCGCTTGATGAAGCCGCCAGGGATCTTGCCCGCGGCGTACATGCGCTCCTCGAAATCGACCGTGAGCGGGAAGAAGTCCAGCCCTGGTCGCGGCTCGGAGCGGTTCGCCGTGCCGAGCAGCAGCGTGTCGCCATAGCGAATGGTGACCGAGCCACCGGCAAGGCGCGCGAGTTTACCGGTCTCGATGGTCATCGTTCGACCACCGACTTCGGCTGTAAGGGTAGTGACTGCCATTGGTCCTCCATATGGACGGAGGACGGACCGGGCGCGCTGCAGATCTGAGGTTTTCGCGGCGGGCGCACCCGCCTCCGGAAAGCGCCTAGCGGCGCAGACCGAGCCGACCGATGACGGCGCGATACCGTGCGTTGTCCTTGCGCATCAGATACGCGAGGAGTCGGCGTCGCTGGCCAACGAGCTTGAGGAGGCCGCGCCGCGAGTGATGATCCTTCGGAAAGCTGCGCAGATGCTCGGTCAGCCCGGTAACGCGCTCGGTGATGAGTGCGATCTGGACCTCGGGCGAACCGGTGTCACCCTCCTGGGCGGCATACCCCGTGATGATGCTTTCCTTGACTTCCCGCGTGAGCGGCAACTGGTCCTCCAACCATCCTTCTTCTACTTGGTTCCGGCGGAGTCTAACAGGCGTTCGATCTGCCAGCATCGAAGGTCACGTCGACGGGTCGTGCATCAGCTTGAGCGCTCGATGCGCTCAGCGACTTTCGCGAGCATCTCCCGCTCTCGGATCGTTAGCCCGCAGGTGCAGTTCGCAGGATCGCGAACCGCAGGACCTCCAAGAGTCTGAGCGGGGCAGTCCGGGTCGTGCTCAGCATACGACCCTAGGAAGCGCCGCAGCTCGGTAATGAGTGAGTCCTCGCCAGGCACGCCGACGAGTCTAGTCCCCGGTGCCCTCCTTGGACGTCGCGATGTCGTCGGCGAACCCGACCACAGACGCCGGGCCGAATGGCGTCCGCCCGAGTTCTCGAACGGAGCCGGTGCTCTACCGGCCGAACTGGAAGCCTCGCAGCGCCAGGATGCAGATCGCTGTGCCAGCTACGGCAGCCACGAGCAGAGGCATTCGCTCGTCAACCAGTTCGATTGATCGCCAAAACGGCGACAGCCGCGCTGGTTCGGCGGCCTCGGTCGACGTTCGTAACCACTCGGGTTCGAGCTGCCGAACGTTTCCGCGGAATAGGTGCCACCCGTAAACAAGCGCCAGTGCGACCGCAGGCAGTCCCAACAGTTCCCACGCTACCTGCCCCAGATCACCCGGAAGGATTGCCTCGACGATCTGCGACGAACCAAAGGCAAGGAGAAACACGGCCATCACGTGCTGGATCAATAACGCCTTCCGATACGGCCAGTCGGGATGTCTGAGGTATAGGGCTGCCCATTCTCGGATCTGTCCGCTCATCCGACGTCGGTGCTGCCATCGAAGAACCAAAGCGAACAGGAGCGCGCCAGCGCCCCACGCGAGCTGACCGCTGGCGGTATCCAACTAGCTGGCAGGCCTGGATGAGCAGAACCTTTTGACGTCGATCGCAAGCCGGTCTAGATGACCGGCGTCGACTTCGACGGTTGCGACAGCGCTCCAATCAAACCACTGCCTCGTGGGTTGGAGGGTCGCCCTGAAGGTGACGTGGCCGAGACGATCGTGTGACCAGACGACGGTCAGCGTGCCCTCGATCGAACTCCAGGATTTGTCACCGTCCCAGCCCCGCCACTGCTCGGCGGTCTCCGACAGTCGACGGGCGAAATCGAGCGGCTGTGGGGTTGGAAGATAGACATCCGACTCAGCGCGCAGCCCATTGCTTGCGACGGTGATCACAGCGACATCCTCGGTTCGCCACACGAACGTCAACGACGCTTTTGGCCTCGAAGATCCCAGGACGAACTGCGTACGCTCTTCCATTTGTTCCGAAGCGTAGCCGCTCAACCTTTCGCGGAATCGTCGGAAGCTAGCGGTCCTCGGCCCAACCACCCGGCCAGGATCCAAACAGCAGCCATGGCGAGACCCGCGATAAGCCCAATCGGCGCCGAGCCCGTGAAGAACCCGCCGATCAGACCTCCGAGAACAAGCGCGATCAAGAGCTTGGCGTTTCTCATGGCCCTGCAACTATCGGTGAGACGCTAAGGGCCGTCAAAGCTTCGTCCGAGGATCTCCCGCGCGCGGGCGGCGTCGCGGTCCATCTGCACGATGAGCTCGTCGACGGAGCCGAATCGGCGCTCGCCGCGTTGGCGGCGAACGAACTCGACGCGCAGGCGCTGACCGTAGAGGTCGCCGTCGAAGTCGAACAGGTGCGCTTCCAGGAGCCGGGCGCCGCCACCGAAGGTCGGGCGCACGCCAAGCGACGCGACGCTATCGGCCACGTGGCGTGGCGCGAGCGGGTCCTCGCCGCCCCACGAGGCACGCACGGCATAGACGCCGTTGGGCGGCAGCGTCACCGGGGCATCGAAGAAGAGATTGGCGGTCGGGTAGCCGAGATCGCGGCCGCGTCGATCGCCCGGGACCACCTCGCCGATGACAGCGTACCGACGGCCGAGTAGGCGCCGCGCCTCACCCAGCCGGCCGGCCTCGATGACGTTCCGGATGCGCGTGCTGGAGACCCGCTCGCCTCCGAGCGAGAGCGATGGCACCTCGGCCAGCTCGAATCCGGCCACCGGGGCGATCAGCCGAATGCGTTCAAGGGTCCCTTCGCGGTCGTGCCCGAAGGCCGATTCCGAACTCATCACCAGGCCCGCCAGGTCTCGGCCGGCGCCGAGAAGATGGAGGAACGCTTCCGGTGACTGGTCGGCGAACGCCCGGTCGAAGCGCTGGACGACGAACGTCTCCACGCCGAGCCGCGCGATGCGGGCGAGCCGCTCGGCCGGATCACACAGCAGCAACGGCTCGACACCCCGAAGGACCGTCTCGGGATGCGGCTCGAAGGTGATGACCACGGACGTCGAGCGCTGCTCGCGCGCCAGTTCGACGAGGCGTTCGAGGATCTCCTCGTGACCCCGATGCAGGCCGTCGAAGACGCCGAGCGTCGCGCTCATGCGCAGGCCGGGCGGCAGGCCATCGATGGCATCGACACGGATCACGGACGCGGAACGCTCAGTGCTCAGGAGCGAGGAAGACCTTCTCCGGGTGGAGCCGGCCTGACTCGAAGCGGGCCATGGCAGCCAGTCGGCCTGCCTCATCGACGACCCGCAGCAGGCCCGCCGGACCCGATGCGAGCTCCTTGCCACCGTGGTGGCGGACGGCCTGGCCACGCGCCAGCACGGCCAGATCTTCGGCACCGAGCGTCAGGCGCGGGTAGGCGTCGAGGCCGGCATCGGACGGCAGCAGGAGTCGCGACGCACGTCCCGCGGCGAGTGCGTCACGCGCCTCGTCAAGGGTATGGGCGTCCTCCAGGCGGAACGGGCCACTGGCCGTCCGCGTCAGCGCGACGAGGTACGCGCCACTTCCCAGCTTCTCGCCGAGATCGCGGGCGAGCGACCGGATGTAGGTCCCGGCCGAGCAGCGGACCTCGAGCGTGGCCACGGGTCGCGTCGGATCGCTGCCGTCCCACGTCGTGAGGTCAAGGCCGCGGATCTCGATGCGCCGCGCACGGAGTTCCGGCTTCTCGCCGTGGCGGGCCAGCTCATACGCGTGGCGCCCCGCCACGCGCACGGCAGAGTGATCGGGCGGCACCTGCTCGATCCAGCCGGTGAAACCCTTGAGTGCGTCCTCCACCGCCGCCCGGTCTGGAGCCGCTCCATCGACCGGCGTCAGTTCGCCGTTCAGGTCGTCCGTCGATGACCGGGCTCCGAAGACGACCAACGCCCGATAGGCCTTCTCGTCGGCCAGGTGGTACTCCACCATACGCGTGGCACGGCCGAGGAAGACGGGTAGGACACCGGCCGCGAACGGATCGAGCGTGCCACCGTGCCCGACGCGGCGAACACCGGTCAAGCGCCGCACCAGCGCCACGATGTCGTGCGATGTGGGGCCGGGTGGCTTGGCGAGGACGAGGATGCCGTCCAACTCCACCTCGACCGTCGCCGACCGCGTCACGGCCGGGCGCCTAGCGTGGCGGCACCAGGGACGCGAGGCGCTCGGCGTCGGCGATGACCTGCACGCGTGCCTCCTTGGCCGGCATCGCGAGGGTCGCACCGGCCGCGCGCATGTGCCCTCCTCCGCCGTACGCGCCGGTCAGCACGGTCGCGTCCACGCCGCCCTCGCGGGTGCGGACGCTGATGCGCGTCTGGTCGCCCTGGTCCTTGAAGACGATGACCACCTCGGCCGGCTCGGAATGCGCCAGCAGGTCGATGAGCCCCTCGGAATGTGAGGCCGATGCCCCGGAGGCTTCGAGGTCGCCCGGCTCCAGGGTGGACCAGACCACCTTCTCGTCCGGCGTGTGTTCGAGTCGGGCGAGGACCAGGCCGAAGAGGCGCAGCTGGGCGTGGGGCTTGGTGCGATAGAGACGCCGCGCGATGTCGCTCAATGGCGCACCGGCGGCGCGCAGTTCGCTCGCGACGCGCAGCGTCCGGGGGGTGGTGTTGGGATGCTGGAAGTTGGCCGTGTCGATGACCACGCCGGCCAGGAGGTTCGCCGCCAGCATCCCATCGGCCGCCGTGAGCGGCACGCCCATACGCCCCGCCAGGAGCGTCACCATCTCGCATGTCGCCGACGCGTCCGGGTCGATCCAGTCGACCACGCCGAAGCCCGTGTTGGAGCGGTGATGGTCGATATCGACGATGGGCACGCTCGCGAACAGCGCGGCGTGCTCGGTGAGGACGGCGCCGACGCGCTCCAGCTCGCCGCAGTCACCGACCACGATCAGGTCGTAGGCGATGGCGGGATCGGGCGCCTGGCGGAAACGATCCATGCCCGGCAGGAAGTCGTACATCGACGGCACCGGGTCGGCACACAGCGGCGTGGCCCGCCCACCGAGCTGCTCGACAATGAGCGCGGTCGCGAGCGCCGAGCCGAGCGCGTCCGCCTCGGGATCGCGGTGGCAGACGGTGAGTACGTTGCGGGCGTTCGACAGGCGCTCCACCACGGCGTCCGGCACGGCCGCCAGATCCGCGGCGGTGAGCGATTCGGTCGTCATCGCGTGGCGCGCCGTTGGCGCGCGCGGGGATCGCGGCGTCCCGGCCCGGTCCGACTCGCCTTCGGCCGCGCCGGCTCGGCGGGCGGGATCGGCGGCCCCGGCGTCGGCAGGGTCTCGCCGACGGGACCCTCGAACGGATCCTCGCCGCGCTCCAGGCCATCGATGATCCGAAGCACCCGCGTGCCACGCAGCGCTGAGTCGTCCTCGCGCATATGCAACTCCGGGATGCGCCGCAGCCGCAACGCCCCGAGCCGGGCACGGATGAAGGGCATCGCCTTGCCGAGCGCGCGCAGGCTGTTCTGCCGATCGTCGGGCGTGCCGATGACCGAGACCCACACGTTGGCGTGGCGGAGATCGGCGGCCACCTCGACCTTCGTGACGGTCACGAAACCGATGCGCGGATCCTCGAGATCACGGCCGATGATGGCGCTGATCTCCTCGCGCAGCAGCTCATCGAGTCGCGCCGTGCGATCGGTCATGACGTTCAGCCTTGAACGACGCGCGACACCATCTGCCGGGTGAAGCACTCGATGATGTCGCCCTCCTGGAAGTCCTGGAACGTGACCAGGCTGATGCCGCACTCGAATCCGGTGGCGACCTCGCGTACGTCATCGCGGAAGCGGCGCAGCGACTCGATGCGATCCTCCTCGACGAGCAGCTTGCCGCCGCGGTAGACGCGCGCCCCGCCGCGCACGATGCGGCCCTCGGTCACCGAGCAGCCGGCGATGACCTGCGTCTTGCCGACCTTGAACAGCTGGCGCACCTCGGCGCGGCCCTCCGTCACGGTGACCTCTTCGGGCTCGAGCATGCCGTTGAGGGCGGCCTGCATCTCCTCGGTCAGGCGGTAGATGATGTCGTAGAGCCGGACATCGACGCCCTCCGACTCGGCGGTGCGGCGTGTGGCGGCATCGATCTTGGTGTTGAAGCCGATCACCACCGCGTCCGATGCTGACGCCAGCTGGATGTCGTTGTCGCTGATATCGCCCGTGCCCTCGTGGAGAACGTTGATGCGCACCTCGTCGCTCTGGATCTGTTCCAGCGCGTGCTGGATGGCACCGAGCGAGCCCTGCACATCGGCCTTGATGATGACGCGCAGTTCCTTGGTCTGACCGGCCTGGATCTGGCGGTAGAGATCCTCGAGCGTGGCCCGGCCGCTGCCCTCGGGGCGGGCGCTCACGGCGGCCTTGCGGACGTCGATCATGCCGCGGGCGGTCTTCTCGTCGGGGACCGCTCGCAGGACGTCGCCGGCGGCCGGGACCTCGGCCAGGCCGAGCAGCACGACCGCCGATGCCGGACCGGCCTTGGCGACGCGTTGTCCGGCGCCGTTCTCGAGGGCTCGCACGCGGCCGTAGGTATCGCCGACGACGACGATGTCGCCGACGCGCAGGGTGCCGGTCTGGACGAGGATGGTGGCGACGGCGCCGCGGCCTTTGTCCAGTTCCGCTTCCACGACCGTGCCGATGGCCGGCCGCTTCGGGTTCGCCTTCGGGTCGACGAGGGCATCCGAGGTGACGAGGATCGTCTCGAGCAGGTCCTTGATGCCGGTGCCCATGCGGGCGCTGACCGGGACGAGCGGGACGTCGCCGCCGTACTCCTCGATGACCACGCCGTGCTCCGAGAGCTCGGTCTTGACGCGATCTGGGTTCGCGTCCGCCTTGTCGATCTTGTTGAGCGCGACGACGATGGGCACGCGGGCAGCTCGGGCATGGTCGATGGCCTCGAGCGTCTGGGGCATGACCCCGTCATCGGCCGCCACGACGATGACCGCGATGTCGGTGACCTTGGCGCCACGGGCGCGCATCTGGGTGAACGCCTCGTGGCCAGGCGTGTCGAGGAAGACGATGCGCCGCTTGTCGTGCGTGACCTCGCTCGCGCCGATGTGCTGGGTGATGCCGCCACGTTCGCCGGCTGCGACCGTCGTCGAGCGGATCGCGTCGAGCAGGCTGGTCTTGCCGTGGTCCACGTGGCCCATCACGGTCACGATCGGTGCACGGGGCTGGAGGTCGGCCGCGTCATCCTCCTCGTAGAGGACTTCCTTGGTGGCCGCCTGAGAGGGCGCGGCACCGTTGGATTCGGCCGCCTCGACGGGCTTGGCCTCGGCGACCTCGTAGCCTAGGTCGCTGGTCACGAGGCTGGCCGTGTCCCGGTCGATGACCTGGTTGATGTTCGCGAAGATGCCGCTCTTGATCAGCTCGCGGATGACGTCGGCCGGGTTGACGCCGACCAGATCGGCCAACTCCTTGACGGTGATCGAGGCAGGGATCTCGATGGCGCCGCGCTCCGTCGGATCGAGTGTCTTGACGGTCGCCTCGCCGGAGTCGCCCGGGCGGCGCGGTGGCTTGCGGGGGCCGCGACTGTTGCGCGTCCCGCTGCGACTACGCGCCATCGGACGCTCCGCCGACCGCCTGGGGGTCGGCTCGCTCGAGTCGAGCCCGCAACTCCGGCGGCAGCGCGACCGAAAGCGCGCGCTCGATGGCTGACTTCTTCACCGCCATGGCCCAGCACGAGCCGTCGGCGCAAAGGTAGGCACCGCGACCGGCCAGACGGCCACTCGGATCGAGCACCACCTCGCCGCTCGGCATGCGCACGACGCGCACCAGATCTCGCTTGTCACGTGCGGTCCGGCAAGCCACACAGGTGCGCTGCGGTCGCCGGCGCGGCGCCGGCATGGCCCCGCCTATGGGGTCACCTCCGCCTTCGCGCGCGACACGGCGCGTGGCTTGGCGGCGGGCTTCTTGGCGGCGGGCTTCCCGATGGCGGGCTTCTTGGCCGCTGCTACCGCTGGCGCCGCGCTCTCGGGCTTCGGGGCCTTCTTGATCTCCTCGACGGCCTTTGGCTTGGCAACCGCCTTCGGTTTCGGGGCGGTCTTCGCGGACGCGGCCGGCTTCGGCTTGGGCGCGGCTTTCGTCTTCGCAGCTGGATCAGTGACCGGAGTGGCCTCCTGCTCCGCCACGCTCGTCACTGCCACCGCTGCCTTCTTAACGGTCGACTTCCTGGCGGGAGAAGACGCCTTCGAAGCCTCGGCCGGCGTGTCGGCGGCCGGTTCGCTGGCCTCGGCCGCCTTGCGGGCACGCGGTTTGGCGGCCGCCGGCTCTGTCGCGGTCGTGACGGTCGCCGACGCCGCCGGCACCACCGCGGGCGCGGCTTCGACGGGATGCGGCTTGGGTGCGGCCGGGTCGACGCGCGGCACGAGATCGCTGCGGATATCGATGCGCCAACCGGTCAGTTTTGCGGCCAGACGAGCGTTCTGGCCCTCGCGACCGATGGCCAGCGACAGCATCCGCTCGGGGACGGTCACGTTGGCGATGCGCAGGTCCTGGTCGATGGTCACGCTGACGACCTGCGCCGGGCTGAGGGCGTTGGCCACGAAGACGGCCGGATCGTCCGACCACGGGATGACGTCGATCTTCTCGCCCGTCAACTCCGCGACGACAGACTGCACGCGCCCGCCACGTTGTCCGACCGTCGCGCCGACCGGGTCGAGCCCGTCCTGGCGGCTCGAGACGGCGACCTTGCTGCGGCTGCCGGCCTCCCGCGCGATGGCCTTGATCTCGACCGTGCCGGCGTGGATCTCGGGCACCTCGAGTTCAAAGAGGCGGCGCAGGAAGTTCTTGTGGGTTCGGCTGACGTAGATGAGGGGACCCTTGGTCGTCCGGCGGACCTCGAGCACGTACGCCTTGACGTGCTGGCCGATGCGGTAGGACTCCGTCGCTGACTGGTCAGTGGCGGCGAGGATCGCTTCGGCCTCTCCGCCCAGGTCGAGGATCACGCCGCGCGGTTCGACCCGACTCACGACGCCGGTGATGATCTCGCTCTCGCGGTCGGCGAACTTGCCGAAGACGACCTCGCGCTCGGCTTCGCGCAGGCGCTGGAGGACGACCTGTTTCGCGGTCTGGGCACCGATGCGGCCGCCGAACTTCTCGGCATCCAGCTCCTCGTAGTCGACGAGGTCGCCGAGGCGGGCGTCAGCCTTGTACGGCTTCGCCTCGTCGATGGTGAACTGGGTGGCGGGGTCCTCGATACCCGAAACGACCATTCGTGCGCGGAAGACGCGCATCTTGCCGGTCTCGGCATCGATCCTGACGTGGACGTCCTCATTGCCAGGGGCAACGCGCCGATAGGCGGACTGGATCGCTTCCTCGACGGTCCGCACGAGTTGCTCGCGCGGGACACCCTTCTCTGCGTTCAGTTGCAGGAGGGCGCCGATGAAATCTCGACCCACGTTGCGCCTCCTGGATACTCAACTTGTTCTTCGGCCGGTCCCGGTCATAAGAAAACGTGGGGGTCACCCACGTTCTCGAGGCGGACGGACCTGTTGCGATGCGAGTATAGCATCGCGAGCGTGCCAAACGAGAGTGGCGCGACCGGTGCCGGCGGCGATACTCCCCGCCCCTGTCCTGGGCGCGGTCGCCGGACGCATCGCTTCTGGCCCTATTGAAACCCAGGTAGCACTCGGTCCCTAGCGCGAGATCGTTGGTCGGCTGCGCGGCCGAGATACCGGCGATCCACCTCGATTGGTAGCCGTTAATGGCTAACGGTCGCACGCCGCTGGTGCCGCCAACCCACGTCCACTCCCATCGGCCACGCCGACTGCTACGTGGATTTGCAGCTGAGCGTAAGCATGGCGCGACTTCAGACCTGCCGCTCAGTACGCCTTCGCAAAGAGCACGCGGCGTTCCGATGGGCGGCCGTCGATGAGGCACTTCCCGGCTTCGTCGGGCGAGTCGAACGGGATGACGCGGATGGTTGCGCCGGTCTCGTCGTTGATCTGCTTCTCGCACGCAGCATCGCCGCACCATGGGGCCATCAGGAAGCCTCCATCGGCTTCGAGCGTCGCCTTGAAGTCGTCATACGTATCGACCGAGTGCGTGTTGGCTTCCCGGAAGTCGAGCGCCCGCTGGAACAGGGCCTTCTGGTAGTCAGCCAACCGCTTCGGCAGCTCGGCGGCCAGGCCAGCTAAGGGCGCCGGCTCCTTGGTTCGGTCGACCCGTCGAACCAGGACACCCTGCCCGGACGCGACATCGCGCGGCCCGATCTCCAGGCGGAACGGCACTCCGCGCAACTCCCAATGGCTGTACTTGAAACCGGGCGAGGCATCGCTCCAGTCGACCTGGTAGCGCAGCGGGCCGGACGCCGTGGTGACGCCATCGAGCGTCGCGGTGAGCGCATCGATGGCCGCCGCCACCGCGGTTCGGTCTTCCTCGGTCCGGAAGATGGGCACGATGACGAGCTGCTTCGGCGCGGCGTTCGGTGGCAGCACCAGGCCCGACTCGTCGCCGTGGGCCATGATCGTTGCGCCGACCATGCGCGTCGAGAAGCCCCACGACGTGCCATAGGGGTGCTTGCGGACGTTGTCGACGTCGAGGAACTGGATGTCCGCCGCCTTGGCGAAGTTCTGCCCGAGCATGTGCGACGTGCCCGCCTGGAGCGCGCGCTTGTCGCGCATCATCGCCTCGATGGCGTGGCTGTAATCGGCGCCCGGGAACGTCTCGGCACGGCTCTTGCGGCCGCGGACGACGGGGATGGCAAGCCAGTCCTCCGACACCGAACGGTAGGCTTCGAGGCCGATCGCCACGTTCTCGGCGGCACCGGCCTCTGTGGCGTGGAACGTATGCGCCTCCTGCCAGAGGAACTCCGCCGTGCGCAGGAAGAGGCGCGTGCGCAGCTCCCAGCGGACCACGTTGTTCCACAGGTTCATGAGCAGCGGCAGGTCGCGATAGGACTGGATCCAGTCCTTGACGACCTCGGCGATGATCGCCTCGCTGGTCGGGCGGATGGCCAGCCACTCGCTGAGTTCCTCGCCACCTGCGTGCGTGACCCACGCCACCTGCGGGTTGAAACCCTCGACGTGCTCGGCCTCTTTCTCGAGCAGCGAGCGCGGCACGAAGAGCGGGAAGTAGACGTTCTGGTGGCCGGTCCGCTTGATGTGGCGGTCGAGCTCGTCGCGCATCGATTCCCAGATGGCGTACCCGTAGGGCCGGATGATCATGCAGCCGCGGACGGGCGAGTACGACGCCATCTCTGTCTTCAGGACGACGTCGTTGTACCAGCCGGGGAAATCCTCCGACTGGTCGGCGATGCTGCTGACGAATCCGGTCTTGGCCATGGGATCGGTATGGTAGCCGAGCGCGTGGCCCCGGACGTGGCGAAGCCCCGGGGGTTGCTCCCCAGGGCTTCTGCCGATCGAATGTCTGCGTGCCAAGCGGCGCGCCCCTTGGTCAGCCGAGGAGTCTGTCGTCCTCGCGCCGGCGGAGCATGAGCACGAGTGTGCCGAGGAAGATGAGACCGGCAAGGAAGATCGGCGCGATGCCGCTCCCAGGCTGGCCTGTGCCCGGATCGGAACTGGTGGGAGGCAGGGTGGTGGGCGTGTGCCGCGGGGCCGCGGTCGCCGGTGCCGTCGGCGTCGCCTTCGGCGCGATGGGCGTCGCCAGCGGTGCTGTCGGGGTTGCGAGAGGCGCGGTCGGCGTGGCGATCGGTGCCGTGGGCGTCGGCGCAGGAGCCGTGGGTGTTGCGGCCGGGGCCGTGGGCGTCGGCGGAGCCGCGGTGGGTGTCGGAGGAGCAGCCGTCGGGGTCGGCGGTGCAGCGGTGGGGGTCGGAGGAGCAGCCGTCGGGGTCGGCGGTGCGGCGGTCGGCGTCGGAGGTGCCGTCGGGGTCGGCGGCGCCGCGATGATGTTGTTGGACATGTCCGCGGAGCAGATCACGAGCGAGCCGCCACCGTTGGCGGAGCCGTTGCATTGATTCACGGTGACGCGGTTCGTTGATGCCTGGGTGCCTGTGACGGTGCACGTCAGGCCGACCAGGGTCCCTCCGTTCGCGGAGCCGTTGCACTGGGTGACCGTGGCGCTGATGGTGTTCGCGGGAAACGGATCGCAGCCACTCGTCAGTGCGCCTGGATTGCCCGAGCCGACGCACTGGTTGACCGTCGCGGCCGAGACGCCCGGGCTCATGCCGACGAAGTTGTTGGTGATCTTGACGCTGCAGCGCAAGGTGCCGCCACCGCCGTTGATCGAGCCGTTGCACTGGTTGACCTTGTTGAGCTGCGTGCCCAGCGCGGTCGTCACGACCGAGCACGCGGCGGTCGGATCGCCTGCAGCGCCGTGGCACTCCTTGACCGTGACCGTGGCGCTGCCGCCACTCGGCGTGATGGTATTCACGACCGTGACGCGGCAGATGAGGCCGAGGCCACCGCTGTTGTCAACGCCATTGGCGCAGGTCGTGGTCGGCGCTACGACCGTGGCCGCGGCAGCGGGTGATGTGACGAAGAAAGACGCCACCGTCAGCAGCGCGAGGCCGAGCAGGCCAACGAACGCGACGGAGAGAGGGCGACGCATCGCGACACCTCGAAGGGTCGAGCGTCGTAGCCAAGGATTTTCAGCGTTATGGGCCCGTGGTCACCACGATGGCGCGGCATGTGCCGATAGCAACCGGACCAATGCCGACGCGTGGGCCATCCGCGCTCTCGACGCGGTGGTCCCTGCACATCTCCACTTTCCGTTGATGCTTGACGCCACCCCCTAGACGGCGGCCGCTCCTGAGCCGCCATAGCGCTTGGCTACGTAATCGTCGAGGATCGCGATGAACTCGTCGACCAGGCCATCGCCGCGGAGCGTCGTACGCAGCGCTCCGTCCACGAAGACGGGCGCGACGGGTTCCTCGAACGTGCCGGGAAGCGAGATGCCGATATCGGCGTGCTTGGATTCGCCCGGGCCGTTGACGACGCAGCCCATCACGGCGACGCGCATCTCCTCGACGCCGGGGTAGCGTTCCTTCCAGCCGGGCATCTCATCGCGGAGATACGCCTGGATCCGCTGCGCCATCTCCTGGAAGAAGGTGCTCGTGGTGCGACCGCAACCCGGGCAGGCGGAGACCTGTGGCAGGAACGAGCGCAACCCGAGCGACTGAAGCACCTGCTGCGCGACGAGCACCTCTTCGGTGCGGTCGCCGCCGGGCGCTGGCGTGAGCGAGACGCGGATGGTGTCGCCGATGCCCTCATCGAGCAGGATCGAGAGCCCGGCCGTCGACGCGACGATGCCCTTCATGGCCATACCCGCCTCGGTCAGGCCGAGGTGCAGCGGGTAGTCGCAGCGCAGCGCCAGGAGGCGATACACCTCGACCAGGTCGCGCACGCCCGAGACCTTGGCGCTGATGATGATCCGGTCATGGCCGAGCCCGGTCGCTTCGGCCAGCTCTGCGGAACGGAGCGCAGACTGGATCATCGCCTCGATCATCACGTCGCGTGAGTCGAGCGGAGAGGGCAGTCTGGCGTTGGCGTCCATGAGCTCGGTCAGGAGCGACTGATCGAGCGAGCCCCAGTTGACGCCGATGCGCACGGTCTTGCCGTTCTCGACGGCCACGCGGACGATGGTCACGAAGTGCTCATCGTGGCGCTTGCCGCCGACGTTGCCCGGGTTGATGCGGTATTTGGCGAGGGCCTGGGCCGCTTCGGGGTAGTCGATGAGTAGCTGGTGGCCGTTGTAGTGGAAGTCG
>PNAP01000008.1 GCA_003169735.1 Chloroflexota bacterium
ACGCCATGGGTCGACCGGATCCTGACAGGCGCGGACGACGTGGCCACGCTGCGCCGCCAGATGGAGGAGCGCCAGGTCATCCGCCGACTCGGCCGGCCTGAGGAGATCGCCGATGCGATCGTGTTCCTCGCATCGCCACGCGCCTCGTTCTTCCACGGCTCCATCGTCGTCGTCGATGGCGGCTACACCGCTCGCTGATGGATCTGCCGATGGACCTCGCAACGACCCTCGCCGCCTACGGCGTGCTGCCCGTCGTCACGGTCACGCGGCCGGATCAGGCCGTGCCACTCGCCGAGGCGCTCCTCGCCGGGGGTCTGCCCTGTATCGAGATCACCTTCCGCTCCGATGCCGCCGTCGAGGCTATCCGGGCGATCCGGTCACGCGTACCGGGGATGCTCGTTGGCGCCGGGACCGTCCTCACAACGGCGCAGGCCGACGCTGCCGTTGATGCTGGGGCGGCGTTCCTGGTCAGCCCCGGGTTCGACCCTGCGGTGGTCGACCACGCCCTGGCACGTCACATCCCGGTCCTGCCCGGGATCGCCACCCCGAGCGAGCTCCAGGCGGCGCTGCGTCGCGACCTCCGCCTCGTGAAGGTCTTTCCGGCCGCCGTGCTCGGCGGACCGGCCTATCTTCAGGCCCTGGCCGGACCGTACCCGATGATGCGGTTCGTGCCGACAGGCGGCGTCACGGCGGCGAATCTCGCCGACTATCTCGCCCTGGCCTGCGTCGTGGCGGTCGGCGGAACCTGGCTGGCGCGCGCCGATACCCTCGCGGCCGGCGACTGGCCGGCGATCGAACGGCTCGCGAGCGAGGCGGTTGCTATCGCCACTCGCGTCCGAGCGGCCTAGACCATGGCCCTGACCATCAAACCCTCGGATCAGGCCCGCTGGGACCTCGTCGCATTGGGCGAGGTCATGCTGCGTCTCGATCCGGGCGAGGATCGGATCCACACCGCGCGCCTGTTTCGCGCCTGGGAGGGTGGTGGCGAGTACAACGTGGCGCGCGCGCTGCGCCGCTGCTTCGGCCTCCGCACCGCCATCGTCACGGCATTCGCGGACAACCCGATCGGGCGTCTGGTCGAGGATCTGATGCTCACCGGCGGCGTGGATCTGAGCCATGTCTCGTGGGTGCCGTACGACGGGGTGGGTCGGGCGGTCAGGAACGGCCTGAACTTCACCGATCGCGGATTCGGCGTTCGCGGCGCGGTGGGCGTCTCCGACCGCGGCCACACCGCGGTCAGCCAGCTGCGTCCCGGCGTGATCGACTGGGACGCCATCTTCGGGGCCGAGGGAGCGCGCTGGTTCCATACCGGCGGGATCTTCGCGGCGCTCTCCGAGTCGACGGCGGAGGTCGCCGCCGAGGCGATGGCCGCAGCACGTCGGCACGGGACGATCGTCAGCTACGACCTCAACTACCGCCCCAGCCTGTGGAAGGGCATCGGCGGCAAGGATCGCGCCCAAGCCGTGAATCGGTCGCTGGCGCCGCTCGTCGACGTGATGCTCGGCAACGAGGAAGACTTCAGTGCCGCCCTCGGCTTCCCGGTGGGCGCCACGGATGCGGGCCTCTCTGCGCTCGATCCGGTGAGCTATGGCGAGATGATGGCGAAGGTCGTCGAGACGTACCCGAACCTCGCCGTCATCGCCACCACGCTGCGCGTGGCACGGACCGCGACACGCAACGATTGGGACGGCGCTGCCTATGCGGACGGACACCTGACCGTGGCGACGCCGCGCGCCGATCTCGAGATCCTCGACCGGGTCGGCGGCGGCGATTCGTTCGCGTCAGGACTCATCTACGGGATCCTCGCCGGGCTGCCGCTGCCCGTCGCGCTCGAGTACGGGGTCGCCCACGGCGCGCTGGCGATGACCACGCCTGGCGACACATCGATGGCGACCCTCGCCGAGGTCGAGGCACTCGTCGCCGGAGGGGCGCCACGCATCGTCCGATGAGCGCGACGAAGGGCCGACTGGCCGTGCCGTTCGGACCATGACCGGAGCGTTCGTGCATGACATAGTCGAAGCACCATCGATCGATGAGCGCCCTGCATCAACGTCCCCGGAGGTCCCAGGATGATCGAACGACACATCGCGTTCACGGTCGATGCGGCTCGGCGCGAGGCGTTCGAGCGCTTCTTCATCGAGCGCTACCAGCCGGCCGCGGCGGCGTCGCCCGGCTATGTGGGGTTGGCGCTGGTTCGGTCCGCCGACGACCCGTCGCAGTACCAGGTGACGTTCCGGTGGCAGGCCGTCGAATCGGCGACCGGTTGGCGGACATCATCGGTGCATGCGGGTCTCCAACCCGACCTGACCAGCCTGTCGGTGATGGGCGACGTCCGCGTCTACGACGTGGTCATCTGAGGAGGCTCCGGGGAGACGCGTCATGAACATCAGCGGCTCGGCCACGTTGGATGCTCCGCGCGATGCCGTGTTCTCCGCCATCTGCGACTCTGGCGCGCTGCTCGAGGTCATCCCGGGTTGCCAGGAGATCCACCAGGTTTCGGCCGATGAGTACCGCGGTCGGATCGCCATCCGCCTGCCGGCCATCGTCGGCACCTACGACACCGTCGTCAGGCTCGTCGAGTCGGATCCACCGAGCTACGGTCTGCTCGAAGGCCGGCTCGAGGGCAGGATCGGGACCATCGCCGGCCACGCCACGTTCCGCCTCGCGGACGACCGCGGCAAGACCGTCATCGAGTACCAGGGCACGGCGGTCGTGAGCGGGCCGTTGGCGCGCCTGGATTCGCGCTTCGTCGAGGGCCTCGCCAGGTCGCTCATCAACCAGGGGCTGGCCAGGCTTGACAAGCGGCTCCAGCCGGTCGCGCTGGCGGTCGCGGGATGACCGTACGCGAATACCTGTCGCCTCGGTCGCTTCCCGAAGCCCTCAGCCTGATGGAGCGCTACGGTCCTGACTTGCTGGTGATGGCCGGCGGGACCGTCGCGATGCCGCTCATCAACGATGGGATCTCACTGCCAGAGCGGGTGATGGGCCTCCGGCACGCCGGCCTCGACGGGATCGCGCAGCGGGGCGATGTCCTCGGCATCGGAGCTGCCACGACGCTCACCCAACTGCTCGCCCAGGATGCCGTGCCGCTCCTCAGGGAGGCGGCCAGGAACACGGCCAGCTGGTCGATCCGCAACATGGGCACGGTCGGCGGCAACCTCTTCACGCCACCTCCGGGCGGTGATGTCGCGGTTGCGCTGCTCGCTCTCGACGCCCGCGTGCGCCTGGCGGGCCCACGCGGTGAGCGGACCCTTCCACTGGCCGACTTCTTCACCGGCTTCATGACCAACGCGCTGGCCGAGGACGAGCTGCTCGTGGAGATCCAGGTCCCCACGACGGTTCGGGAGACGGCCTTCATCAAGTTCGGCCGGAAGCACGCCAACACGCCCGCCGTGGTGACCGTGGCCATCGCCGTGGAGCGGCGCGACGGACGGATCGGCACTGCGCGGATCGCCCTTGGCGCGGCCGGCCCGCACCCCATCCGTGTCGCCGACGCGGAGGCGGCCATCGTCGGCTCGGCACTCGAGTCCGACGCCATCCAGCGGGCGGCCGATGCCGCGATGCGCGAGTGCCGGCCCTTCACCGACGCCATCGCCACCGAGTGGTACCGCCGCCGGATGGTCGGCGTCTTCGTCAAGCGGGCGCTCGAGAGGGTGGTTGCGTAGATGGCATCGACGATCGTCACCTTCGAGCTCGCGGGCCGCGAGGTCGAGGTCATGGTCAAGCCCATGACGACGCTCCAGGCCGTGCTGCGTTATCAGCTCGGGTTCACCTCGGTGAAGGAAGGCTGTCGCCAGGGCGGCTGCGGCAGCTGCACGGTCCTCGTCGACGGGGAGCCGATGATGTCGTGCCTGCTGCCGGTCGAGGATGTCGCCGGCAGACGAGTGACCACGCTCGAGACGATCACCCCGGACGAGGGCGTTCACCCCATCCAACAGGCGTTCATCGACCACACGGCGTTCCAATGCGGGTACTGCACGCCGGGCATGATCATGATCTCCAAGGCGCTCCTCGACCACGATCCGCACCCGACACGGGAAGCGATCGTCGACGCGCTCGCTGGAAACCTCTGCCGCTGCACCGGCTATGAGCCGATCGTCGCCGCGGTAGAAGGCGCCGCGCAGGCCACCGCTGGCAAGGGAGCGCCGCGATGAGCCCGGCCCTGAATGTCGTCGGCAGGTCGGTCGCGCGGAGCGATGGCATCGGCCACGTCACCGGCCGGACGCAGTACACGACCGACCACGTGTTCCCCGGGATGCTCCACCTCAAGATCGTGCGCAGCCCGGCCCACCACGCGCGGATCCGGCACATCGACCTGTCGGAAGCGGAGCGCGTGCCGGGTTTCGTCCGGGCGCTCACGTATCGCGACGTGCCGCACAACGTCTACACGATCCTGGGACTCATCGGGGTCGAGCCGGAGGAGGAGTTCGTCCTGGCCGAGGATCGCCTCCGCTACAAGGGCGAGCCGATCGTCGCCATCGTCGCCGAATCGGAAGAGGCTGCGCTCGACGCCGTCGCCCGCGTCAAGCTCGACCTCGAGGAGCTGCCGGCCGTCTTCGATGTCGAAGAGGCGCTCAAGCCGGGCGCCCCGATCGTGACGCACTGGGGCAACAACACCTTCATGTACGAAGGCCATCCGTGCCGGCGGGTGCGCTTCGGCGACGTCGAGGAAGCGTTTGCCCGCGCCGACCACATCGTCGAAGGCGTCTACGACACGAAGCCGATCGAGCATGCGGCGATCGAGACGACGGCGTGCATCGCCGTGCCCGAGGCGAACGGGCGATACACGGTCTACACGAACTCGCAGGCGGTGTACTTCAGCCTCGACAACACCGCGATCATCCTGCAGATCCCTGGCAACCGGCTCCACTTCGTGGGCGGCACGGTCGGCGGCGGGTTCGGCGGCAAGGTCGACGTCATCGTCGAACCGCTGGCGACGCTCGCCGCCATCAAGACGAATCGGCCCGTGAAGTATGCGTACAGCCGCTCCGAGGAGATGCAGGTGTCCTCGACACGGAGCGCGTGGCGCATCTACGTCAAGGACGGCGTCACGCGTGACGGCCACATCATCGCGCGCAAGGTGACGAGCTACGCCGACTCGGGCGCGTACAGCCGCCAGACGCCATACGCGCTGACCAAGCACGCCGCCAACGCCGCCGGCCCCTACGCCATCCCCAACGTCTCGATCGACGCGTACTGCGTGTACACCAACCGCGTGCCGTCGAGTGCCATGCGCGGGTTCGGCATCACCATGGCGTCGTTCGCCATCGAGGTCCAGATGGACAAGATCGCCGAGCTCGTCGGCCTCGACCCGTGGTCGATCCGCTTCATCAATGCCTACCGCGACGGCGACGTGAAGCCGCACCGCAAGGTCGTCGAGGACGCGACCCTCATCGAGACGATGCAGGCCGCAGCGGCGCTCGTCGGCCATGACCTCCCGGCGGAGTTCCGCACGATGACGTCGGCGCCGCGCCACGCTGGCGAGGAGTGACGTGGTGAAGCTTCGCGGCACAGGCGTGGCGGCAGTCAACTACCCGACCGGCATGAACCTCGGCGGCGACCCATCACAGGCGCTGATCCACGCCACGACGAGCGGAACCTTCGTCGTATCACTGTCGAGCACGGACCTCGGGCAGGGCCATCGCACGGTCATCGGGCAGATCGCAGCCGAGGCGCTCGGAGTGGCGATGGAGGACGTCATCGTCGACACGGCTGACACCGATACCGGACCTCACGACATGGGGACCTTCGCGAGCCGGGCGACGCATCGCGTCGGCAACGCGGTCATCGCGGCGGCGCTGGAGGTGCGTGAGGCTCTGCTGGACGTCGCGGCCGAGGAACTCGAGGCGGCCCGAACTGATCTCGAGTTCGATGGCCAGGGGAATCTGATGGTTCGCGGCGCTCCGGCGCGCTCGCTGAAGATCGCCGACATCGCGTCGGCGGCACAGTTCAAGTACGGCAAGACGATCGCCGGGCGCGGAGCGTTCATGAAGCCGAAGAGCCCGGTCGATCCCGAGACCGGGGCGATGGATCCCGACTCGACCGAAGCCCACGCCTGCACGGTGGCGGAGGTCGAGGTGGACACGGAGACGGGCGAGGTGAAGGTGCTCAGCATCCGGAGCGCGTACGAGGTCGGACGCCAAGTCAACCCGGCGCTGGTCAAAGGCCAGATCGTGGGCGGCGCCTGGATGGGCATGTCGCACGCGCTCTACGAGACGACGGCGCCGTACTATCCCGATCCGGGCCACGCCCCGAAGGACTTCAGCGAGTACCTCATGCCGGGCGCCCACGAGATCCCGCAGATCGAGTGCGTGGTCCTCGAGTATCCGTCGTCGAATGGACCGTACGGCGTCAAGGGCGTCGGCGAGATGACCGCGAACTCGCCCATCCCGGCCATCGTCAACGCCATCTACCACGCGACCGGCGTGCGCATCGACGAGCTGCCGGTGACGCCGGAGCTGATCCTGCGCGGCTTGGACGCGAAGCGGCGCGCCGCGCTGGTGGCCCCAGCTGCGGACACCACGGCGACCGCGGGCCGCTGACCAGGGAGGTCCAAGATGCGACAGATCACGACCTGGGACGAGTTCCCGACCGTCGAGTACATCCCGGGTGTCTTCCGGCAGACCATCTCGGGCGAGAAGTCGATGATGACCCGCATCGTCTATCGCGGCGGCGTGGTCATCCCGGAGCACAGCCACGAGGCCGAGCAGATCATGCTCGTCGAGAGGGGCAGGCTGTGGGCGAAGGTGGCCGACGAGGAGGCCGAGGTCGGCCCTGGTTCCCTGCTCGTCATCCCGTCGAACTGGATCCACGCGTTCCGCCAGCTAGGCGACGAGGACGTCGTCTTCTACGAGTGTTTCGCCCCCATCCGACTCGAGTACCTCGTCGGCTTCAAGGGGCCGGACCCGTCGCTGACGATGATCAAGGATGGCCTGCCCGGCACCTAGGATCCGCCAAGGTCGCGCCACCGGAAGCACGTCATCAGGTGGTCGTTGACCATGCCGGTCGCCTGCATGATCGAGTAGCAGACGGTCGGGCCGACGAACGCGAAGCCGCGCCGCTTCAGATCCCGGCTCATGGCGTCCGATTCGGGGGTGGCGGACGGTGTCTGGCCGGCCGCCTGCCAGCGAGTGACCCGAGGCTGGCCACCGACGAACGTCCAGAGATGTTCGGCGAGACCGAGGCCCTCGTCTCGCAGCCGCAGGGTAGCGCGGGCGTTGGTGATCACCGACGCGACTTTGGCGCGGTTGCGCACGATGCCCGGGTCAGCCATCGACCGTTCGACATCGGCCGGCCCGAAGCGGGCGATGGCATCGACGTCGAAGCCGGCGAAGGCAGCCCGATAGCCCTCGCGCCGGTGCAGGATGGTCGACCACGAGAGCCCCGCCTGGGCGCCCTCAAGGATCAGGAACTCGAACATGCGCCGGTCGTCGTGGACCGGCACGCCCCACTCCTCGTCGTGATAGGCAAGGTAGAGCGGGTCGGTCCACACACCCCACTGGCAGCGTGGCAGACCGTCGAGCGCCGAGAGCGCCATGCCATGCACCTCCTCTCCGGGATCCAGCCGCGACCTCGTCGGATGCTAACCGGGGGAGCGTTATCAAGGAACTCCCACCCTCGACCGGCCTCGACCGGTGCCTCTGGACGGGACCGCGCGCTTGGACGCGCGGCGCCGAGCGTGCCCCGGGGCAAGGAAAAGCGCGATCCGGCCACGGATCGGATCGCCGCTTCGGATAGCGCTACCGGGATTCGCATTCGACAAGATGACGCGTGTCCGTGCGGCAGCGGCGGCAAGGCGTCGCGCGGCTCGGCGCGGGTCGGTGCGGACCCCCGATACTGCGGGGACTGACCGCTCGCGAGAGGTACCCATGCGTTCGTTCGAGATCGGCGTCGTGCTCGGGTCGTGGAGATCGACGACCGACGGAACCACGGTCGGCTGGGCGGAGATCCGGGACCTCGCCCTCCGCGCCGAGGCGATCGGCTTCGACACCGTGTGGAGCCCGGATGAACTCCTCGGGCGTCTGGTCAAGGACGGCCCGAGGTTCGGCTTCTGGGACGGCATCGCCATCCCCGCTGCGCTGGCCGCGGCGACGTCGCGCATCAAGATCGGGACCTGGGTCATCTCGTCGCTGCACCGCAATCCCGGCATCACCGCCAAGGCCGTGGCGACCATCGATGAGATCAGCGGCGGCCGGTTCGTGCTGGGGCTCGGTGCCGGCCATGCCGGCAGCGGCGCACATGCCTTCGGGCTGCCCGAGGACCACATCTACCAACGCTTCGAGGAGGCCCTCGAGATCATCGTTCCGCTCCTGCGCACCGGCCGAGCGGACTTCGAAGGCTCGTACCACCTCGCCCGGGACCTGGAGCAGCTGCCCGCCGGCCCGCGGCCGAACCGGATCCCGATCGTGCTCGCGGGCCACGGCCCGAAGGGATATCGACACGCGGCTCGGCTGGCCGACGTCTGGAGCTGCTACGCGGAGGAGCGGAGCGACGTGGCGGAGCTCGGGCCGCGCGTCGTCGAGTTCGAGGCTGCCTGCGCCGAGGTCGGCCGTGATCCCGCGACGATCGGCCGTTCGGCCGGGGTCGTCGTCGCGCCGCTGGAGCCGGCCGGGGCCAGCGGCATGTTCGGCACCATGATCGGCGGCTCGGCCGAAGAGATCGCCGACGCGTTCCGAACGTTCCGCGATGCCGGCTACACTCAGCTCGAGTTCATGCTCCACCCGCAGACGGCGGCCGCTCTCGAAGCGATGGCCCCCGTCCTGGAGTCTCTCGACGGCGACTGACCTTCAACCACCCGCGATCAGGACGGTGCCCTCACAGCCGAATCATGCACGCCGCTCGCCGTGGTACGTCGCGCAGTCGTCGTCCGTTCCGATCGGCGAGCCAGTGCCGCGTCCAGGTGATCGAGGAACGGCTTCGCTCCGAGCCGCGTGAACGTCTCGCGTGCGTCCTCGGCCATCTGGCGAACCTCGGGATCACCGGCGCCGACCACGGAGGCGAGCACCAGGCCAGCGACCGCCTGACGCCACGCCAGTCCCAGGTGGTCGTATTCCCCGAGGACGGCGCGTGCCTCTCTCACGGCCTCGTTCTGGTTGCCATCGAGGGCGGCGATGCCGGCGTTCAGCAGTCGCCCATCGAGAGTGCGCAGGCGACTGTGACCGGGCAGTCCCTCGAACATGGCGAGCACGGTCGCGGCCCGGGCACGATCGCCCGCGAGGAGCGCAGCCACGCCCGCGTCATGGCAGGCGTTCGGCGCATTCAGGCTGTCACCCTGGGCGAAGTCGAGCCACCGGTCGCAGGCTCCGGCGAAGTCGCCTGAAGCGAAGTCCATCTCGGCGCGAAGGCCCTGGAGGCCGTTCAGAGCCCCCGGGTCGTCGAAGCTCTCGGCCCACGCCGAGAGGCGTGCGAACTCTGCCCGGGTGTCCTCGCCCCGCCAGGCGCTGAACGTCACGAGGGCCCAGGACAGGAAATTCGCCTCGAACTGATCGGACCCCCCATCGCGAGCGCTGGTCAACTCAGCGATCGCGCGATCCCACTCGCCGACCTCCATCGCGGCACTCGCGAAGTTCCCCATGATGGTCCGCAGGTACCCGCGCAGGCCGAACCGCGTGGCCATGTCGACTGCGGCCTCAGCCGCCTCGAACGATGCCCGTGGGTCCGGCGACAACACGCCAAGATTGATCCGCCCTCGGAGCGCGGTGGTCACGAGTCCGCGCTCCTCCGCGAGGGCGATCCCGGCCCGGATGGCACCGAGCCCCTCGTAGGACCGGCCTAGGTGAGCAAGGGCCGAGCCTCGGGTGATGAGCAGTTCGCCGACGATCGGCACCAGATCGAGCCGCTCAGCGGCCTCGAGCGCTCGATCGGCGAGGTCCACGGCCCGCTGGTTCTCCTCGCGGAAGAACGTCGCGCGCGCCAGCTGGGCCAGGAGGGCCACCCCGCCGGGCCCGTTCGGGGTCCCGTCACGGCCGAGCAGCTCGGCCGCGGCCGAATCGAGCAGCTCGAGCGCCGCCTCCCGTCGAAGGACGCTGATCAGGACGAAGCCGAGAGAGGCGAGCGCGTCGGCGAGCGCGTCCGGCTCCCCAAGGGCGCGGCGGATGTCGACCGCCTCTCGCAGCCGCTGCTCGGCCACGTCGTTCATGCCAGCGATGATGGCCGCCCAGCCGGCGCGCTGAAGGAGTTCAGCACGCTCGGTCTCGTCGCGGGTCACGATGCGCGCCTCGTCGAGGAAGGCTGCCGCCTGCGCGAAGGAACCGAGGCTGATCGCCCGCTCACCCGCCGCCCGCAGCGTGATGCGCGCCTGAGCGGCAAGCGCGTCAGCCTCGGCGCCCTCCCCGGCGTTCCGTTGAGCGGCGAGGTAGTGGCCCGCGAGCGCGCCGGCGAGCTCGTCCGACCCCAGCGCCTCGAAGAAGCGTGCGGCAGCGAGGTGGCGGACCTTGCGATCGCGCTTGGCCAGGGTGTTGTAGGCGACCTCGCGGATGAGCGCCTGGACGAATGCATACTGGCCGCGCTCCGGCGACCGCTGATCGGCCTCGAGAGTCAGCAGCTCCCGGCGAACGAGGCCTCGCAGGCGCGGCCCCAGCTCGGCCTCCGTGACGCCGGACACGGCGGCAAGACCGGCGAGGGTGAAGCTCTGGCCGAGGACCGCGGCATCACTGATGAGTGCCCGATCGTCGGGCGCCAGACCGTCGAGGCGCGACGCGATGAGCGCGGTAAGCGTCCCGGGAACGGCCAGGTTGGTCAGATCTCCGGTAGGGAGGTACGTGTCGCCCGACAGCGTCAACCGACCGTCCGCGAGCAGCATGCGGACCGTCTCGACCGCGTAGAGGGGGATCCCGTCGGCACGCGACACGATGGCTCGAACGGCCGTTTCCGGCAGCCCGGGCACGAGCCCGGCCAGCAGCTGCCGCATCGCCGGCTCGAGCAGCGGATCGAGGTAGAGCGAGGTGAAGGTCCGCTTCGCGGCGCCCCAATCCGGCCGCTTCTCGAGCAGCTCGGGGCGCGCGAGCGTGACGACGTAGATGGGGACGTTACGGCTCCACTCCAGTAGGTGGTCCACGAAGTCGAGCAGACCCGAGTCGGCGAAGTGGAAGTCCTCGAAAACGAGGACCACCGGCGCGGTCGCTGCGAGCCGCTCGAAGAAGGTCCGCCACGCGGCGAACAGCTGTTCGGAGCCGGTCGCGGTCTCGATGCCGAGGAGGGTGAGCAGCGCCGGCTCGATCCAGCGTCGCTCGTCGGCATCGGGGACATGCTCCCTGAGGGCCTCCGCCACCTTCGCTCGGGTCGTCGCATCGTCGTCGGTCTCGACGAGGCCACACCGCTCGCGCACCATCTCGCCCAGTGCCCAGAAGCTGATGCCATCGCCATAGGCGGGCGATCGGCCGTCGTGCCACCAGACGGTCTCGACCAGGCCGTCGATGTACTTCAGGAACTCCCAGGCAAGGCGGGTCTTGCCGATGCCACCCGGGCCGATGACGCTGACGAGGCGCGACCGGTTCTCGCGGCTGGTCGCGTGGAACAGGTCCTTGAGCATCCGCAGCTCGTCATCGCGGCCGACGAACGGTGCCTCCAGGGCATCGGAGCGGTTGCGACCGCCGACCTGGGCCACGACGCGCAGCGCACGCCAGGCGGGGACGGGTGCCGTCTTGCCCTTGAGGACCTGTTCGCCGACGGCCTCGAACGCGATGGCGCGGCTCGTGGCGCGGTGCGTCGCCTCGCCGACGAGGACGGCTCCCGGCGGAGCGACCGATTGAAGTCGGCTGGCGGTGTTGACGAGGTCACCGGCGACGAGACCCTGGTTGGTTGAGCCGAGCGTCACCGCAGCCTCGCCGGTCAGGACGCCGGCGCGAGCCTGGATGGACGGCCCGAGCGAGCGGACGGCGTCGACCAACTCGAGGGCCGCCCGGACCGCCCGCTCCGCGTCGTCCTCGTGGGCGGTCGGCGCGCCCCACACGGCCATCACCGCGTCGCCGATGAACTTTTCGATGGTGCCACCGTATCGGTCCACGATGTCGCGGGCAAGGTCGAAGTAGCTGCTCAGCAGCTCCCGGGTCTCTTCCGCGTCGTGTCCCTCGGCGATGGTCGTGAAGCCGACCAGATCCGCGAACAGGATCGAGACCAGCCGGCGCTCAGCGGTCGGGGTCTGGACCTGGGCCGCGACCGTCGGTGGGCCCGGACGGGCAGCGCGCGGCGCGGCCGACGTCGCCGCTGTTCCGGCACCGGCCAGCGAGCTGGCGCACTCGCCGCAGAACTTGGCGGTCGGAACGTTCGACGCTCCGCAGGCCGGGCAGACGGCCGCCAGCCGGGCTGCGCATTCACCGCAGAACTTGCGTCCAGCCTCGTTCTCGGCGCCGCAATCCGTGCAGATCAAGTGACGCCCCCGATGCCATGTGATGCCACTGCAATCGGCAGCGTACAACGAGCGACCAGCCGGGCATGCCAGTCGAGGTCCAAACTCGACGCACCGCACGAGGGCGGCGCCGACGCCGCGATGCATCGAGACGCGCCTCATGGAGAGTCAACATACCGAAGGTCGTCGTCACCCAGGCAGTCGTCGATCTCGAGCGCTGGCTGAAAACCGTCAACATCGCCGCAAGTCTCAGGGCGGGCACCCGCCCGACTTCCGGCCGGCTCTTGGTCAGTGCGTAGCGTGAACAGCGCT
>PNAP01000015.1:0-11424 GCA_003169735.1 Chloroflexota bacterium
ATCGCGAACTCGTCCATGTTCGTACGCCCGAGGATGACCGCGCCTGACTCTCGCAGCCGTTCGGTGATGTGGGCGTCGTAGGGGCTGATGAAGCCTTCCAGGATGCGGCTGCCGGCGGTGGCCGGGCGGCCGCGTTGGAGCACCAGATCCTTGAGCGCGATCGGGATGCCGAGGAGTGCCGGCAACGCGTCCAGGTGCGCCCGAGCGTCACCGGAGTCCCGCGCAGCCGCGAAGTGCGCATCAGCGTCGTGAGCGGCGGCCATCGCGCCTTCCCGGTCGACCGACAGCCACGCATGCATCGGCTCATCGCCGCGCTCGATGGTCGTGAGATGGGCCTCCGCCAGTTCCACCGCCGAGAACGTGCCGGCCCGGAGCCCGTCGGCCATCTCGTGCGCATGCAGCCGCGTCAGGTCGGTCATCGAAGCGGCCCGCTACTCATTCGGGTCGCCGAGGATGGCCGGCACGACGAAGTAGTCGCCCGAGCGGTCGGGCGCGCCCGCGAGCACGTCTTCCACGGACAGGCTCGGCGTCACGACGTCGTCGCGCAGGATGTTCTCGACCGCGATCGTCTGAGCGGTCCGCGGGATGTCGTCGGTCGGCAGGTCGGCCAGGACGGCGTACTGATCGAGGATGTGGTTGAGCTGGCCCTCGAGACGGGCGAGCTCCCCGTCGGTCAATCCGAGCCGAGCGAGATGCGCGACGTGCTGGACATCAGAGCGCGTGAGCGTTGCCACCGACGAAGGATACCTACCCGGCAGCCGATCCCTCGGGCGGAGCGAACACGACGGATCGGCTCACCCGTCGATGTCCTCCCCTGCCAGCAACCTCCGGAAGGCGGCTTCATCGAGCACCCGAACGCCCAGGTCCTGGGCCTTGGCCAGCTTCGAACCGGCGTTCTCGCCGGCCACCAGGTAATCGGTCTTTCGACTGATCGAGCCCGAGGCCTTGCCGCCGGCAATGCGGACGGCTTCCTCGGCGCCTTGGCGGTCGAAGCCCTCGAGCGAACCGGTGATGACGATCGACTTGCCAGCGAGCGGACCGTCGGAGTTCGATCTCGCACGCGGCGCCGGTCGGGCGGGCTCGACGCCGGCATCGACAAGATCGGCCAGGATGCCGCTCGTCGCCGGCTCGGAGAAGTAGCGGCCGAGGCTGGCGGCGACGTTGGGGCCGATGCCCATGACCTCTTCGAAGCGCTCGGCGGGGGTCGCGGTCAGCTCGGCGGCGACACGGGCCAACCAGCCGTCGACGCCGCCCATCGGCTCGTCGTCGCGCGGCGGCCAGGTCTCGGCGATCCAGTTCGCCAGGTCGATGGCGGTCTGCTCGCCGACCTGCGGGATGCCCAGGGCATTGAGGATCCGCGCCAGTGGCCGGACGCGCGCCCGGTCGATAGCGGCCTTCAGGTTCTCGGCGCTCTTGCGGGCGAACCGGTCGAGCGATTCGAGGTCCGCCACGGAGAGGCGGAAGAGGTCGCCGCGCGCCTTGATCATGCCGCGCTCGATGAGCTGCGATACGACCATCCAGCCGGCGCCCTCGATGTCCATCCCGCCGCGGCCGGCAAAGTGCCCGAACTCCTGGGCGACGCGCGCCGGGCAGGCGAGGTTCGGGCAGTAGTGCCGCACGGCGCCCTCGTCACGAACGATGGGCGTGTCGCAGATCGGGCAGCCGGCGGGCATCTCAAACTCGCGCTCGGCACCGGTCCGCCGCGCGACGATCGGCCCGACCACCTCGGGGATGACGTCACCCGCTTTCTGGAGCACGACGTGGTCGCCGATGCGGATGTCCTTGCGGCGCACTTCGTCGAGGTTGTGGAGCGTCGCTCGCGTGACGGTCGAACCGGCGACCTTGACCGCCTTCATGTGGGCCACCGGCGTGAGCGTCCCTGTGCGCCCGACATAGGGCACGATGTCCTCGACCACGGTCTCGACCTGTTCCGGCGGGAACTTGTAGGCGATGGCCCAGCGCGGAGCGCGCGAGACCATCCCCAGCCGGCGCTGGAGATCGAATGCATCGACCTTGATGACCACACCGTCGGTCTCGTAGGGCAGGTGATGGCGCGGTTCCTGCCACTGCTCGACGAAGCCGACGACGCCATCGATGTCGAGCCCCGACGCCCGGTTGGGCTCCACCGGCAGGCCGAGCTCCTCCAGCCGGGCGAGGGCCGCCGATTGGGAGGTCGGCCCGACCGCGGCCTCGTCGACCAGCGTGTAGAACCAGGCCGAGAGCCGACGCGACGCCGTGACGGCGGGGTCGATCTGGCGCAGCGACCCGGCGCCGCTGTTGCGGGGATTGGCGTAGAACGCGAGGCCGGCCTCTTCGCGCTCGGCGTTGATGCGCGCGAACTCGGCCTTGGGCATGTAGACCTCGCCGCGCACGTCGACGTCGACGGGCGCCGTGAGGCGGTCGGGGATGGCCGCGATGGTGCGCAGGTTCGGTGTCACGTCCTCGCCGGTCGTGCCGTCGCCGCGCGTCGCTCCCTGGATGAAGCGGCCGCGTTCGTAGCGCAGGGCGATGGCGAGGCCGTCGATCTTGAGTTCGGCGACGTACCGGAGGCCCGCGGCCGCCTCATCCGCGTCGAGGCCCAGACCGCGGCGGACGCGACCGTCGAACGCCCGCAACTCGTCGATGCCGAAAGCGTTGCCGAGCGACAGCATCGGCGTCCGGTGATGGACCTCGGTGAGCGCCCCGGACGGGGCCGCCCCGACCCGCTGGGTCGGCGAGTCCGCAGACCGGAGCTCCGGATGCGCGTCTTCGAGTTCCTGGAGCTCCCGCATCAGCCGGTCGTAGTCGGCGTCGCTGAGTTCCGGCGCGTCCTCCCGGTAGTAGAGCTCGTTGGCGCGATCGATAGTCGCCCGCAGTTCGCTGGCGCGGCGCGCGGAATCGGGTCTTGTCTCCTCCGCCATCGTCCGAGGATAGCGACCTGAGGCGGGTCAGGCGGTAGCGGTGGTCGAAGCCTCCGGTCGACGGAACGTGGTGCGCGTCGCCGGCATGAGCAGGTAAGCGATGATGCCGATGGCGATGGCCAGCGGGAGGACGACGCTGACCGGGTCAGCCGTGAAGAACACGACGCTCACGACGTTCACGCCGATGCCGACGCCATAGACGACGAGGCCGACCGGTCGCGCCCACGGCCGCACGATCCAGAAGCCGTAGCCGAGCAGGAAGCTCACCACGCCCACCGCGAACATCGCGGCACCGAGCGCCATGACGGCGCCGCCCTGGGCGGCGTCGTACGCGCTGCCGAGCCCGCCGCCGAACATGAGGGCCATGCCGGCGACCAGGGAGAGGATGCCGCCGATCAACGCGAAGACGGCGAGGACGGTGATCGGTAGGGGCCGCTGCTTCATCTGATGACTCCTTGAGGGACGAATGGATGCACCGAGCATCCGCTTCACCCCCATGCGCGGTCACCCGGCGAACGTCCCCTGAGGGTGATCTCGTGGTAGGGCCGGGACCACGCCCATCCGCACCCGTCCACGCCCCACCGGCTAGAGCGGGCCGCGCAGCTCCAGGTTGGCCAGGCTCGCCATCAGCTTCTTGACGCCGCGATCCGGGAAGGCGACGGTGACTTCCTCGTCGTCGCGCGTCAGCCGCGAGGTCACGACCGTGCCATCCCCGAAGGCGCGGTGGCGGACGCGGTCGCCGTCGCGGTATCGGCGCTCGCCGGGCACGATCGGTCGGGAAGGCACGGCGCCGATAGTGCGTTCGGTATCGCCCGGCGTGAACGCCGGCGACGGAGGATCCGCAGCCGCGGAACCGGGCCGTGCCGACGCCGACGCGGCCGCCGACGCCGCGGCTGAAGACGCGCCGACCGACCCGGGCCGTGCCGCGTAATACGACTCGCGTCGGGCGGCCAGGTCGCGCGAGGTGCGGAATGGCTGGTCGTCCCGAGGCGCACCGGGTGGCGGCGTGTACCCGCCACCGGGCGGCAGGATGCGGCCGCCCGTCTGCCGCGAACCCGGGCCGACGCCGAAGCCCGGTCGGCGGCCGACGAGGCGGGTTCCGCCGGCGCCGCGACCGAGCCACGTCCCGACGTCGTAGCCCGTACGCTCGTCGGCTGGCCGCTGGTCGTCGTCATCCTCGAACTCGTCCTGGACGACGAGGCGCGGACCGTGCATCAGTTCCGCCGGGATCTCCAGCAGGAAGCGCGACGGGACGCTGAAGCCGCCCCTCCCCCAGGTCGCGCGTTGCGCGGCGTGCGTCAGGTAGAGACGGTGCCGCGCCCGCGTCAACCCGACATACGCGAGGCGCCGCTCCTCCTCCATCTGGCGCGGGTCGTCGAGCGCCCTTGAATGGGGGAAGACGCCCTCCTCGAGGCCCGCGATGAAGACGACATCGAACTCCAGTCCCTTGGCCGCGTGCAGTGTGATCAAGGTCACCGCGTCCGTGTCGCCGGAGTAGGCGTCCTGGTCGGCCACCAGGGCGGTCTCCTCGAGCAGGCGGTCGAGGGCATCATCGGGATCGAGATCGCCGTAGCGCGCCACGACGGCGCGCAGTTCGAGCAGGTTTGCCCAACGATCCTCGCCGTCCTGGGTGCCATCCATGAGCATCGCGCGATAGCCCGAGTCCTCGAGCACGGTGTCCAGCAACTCCGGCAATTCGACGAGGCCGACCCGCTGGCGCAGCCGCCGGACGACGGCCGCGAAACCCACGATGGCCGTGCGCGTCCTGGCGGCCAGGTCGCCGGCGCCGCGCTCGGCAGCCTCGATGCCCGCCCAGACGTCACCGCTGCGCTCGGCCGCCAGCGAGCGCAGCACGGCGATGGTCTTCTCACCGATCTGGCGCGGCGGCAGGTTGATGATCCGTTCGAACGCGGCCGTGTCGTGATCGGAGCGCAGCACGCGCAGGTACGCCAGCGCGTCCTTGACCTCTCGGCGCTGGTAGAAGCGGACGCCACCGACGAGTTGGTAACGCAAGCCGTACCGAAGGAACGCCTCTTCGATGGGCCGGCTCTGGGCGTTGGTGCGGTACATGATGGCGATGTCGCGCAGTCGATATGTCTGTCCATCACCATCGTCGGCGCGCCGCGCCAGCACTGAACCGGCAGCACCGCGACCGGCCGCCAGCGCCTCAGCCTGGCGGGCGATCCACTCGGCCTCCTCGTCCTCGCGGTCCGCCTCGAACCGCTCGATGAGCACGCCGCGCGGGTTCTCGGTCCAGAGCTTCTTGTCCTTGCGGCCCTCGTTGCGCGACACGACGGCGTGTGCGGCATCGAGGATGAGCTGCGTGGAGCGGTAGTTCTGCTCCAGCTTGACCACCGCCGCGTCCGGGTAGTCGCGCTCGAAGTCGAGGATGTTGCGCAGGTCGGCGCCGCGCCAGGAGTAGATGCTCTGATCGTCATCGCCGACGACGGCCAGGTTGTGATGCTTCGCAGCGAGCGCCCTGACCCACAGATACTGCGCGCGATTGGTGTCCTGGTACTCGTCGACATGGAGGTAGCGCCACCGATCCTGGTACCGGGCGAGGACGGCCGGGGCCGTCTCGAAGAGCCGCACCGCTTCATTGAGCAGGTCGTCGAAATCGAGCGCACCGGCGGCATGGAGGCGCGCCTCGTACCGGGCGTAGACCTTGGCGTAGACCTCCTCGAGGTACCCCTGCGCCACCGCCGCCGCGTCGGTCGGACCGAGAAGGTCGTTCTTCCACCGGCCGATCTGCCCCAGGACCGCCGCCGGCCGGAGCTCGCCCGTGCCGGTCATCTCGAGCTCGCGCAGGACCTGCTTGATGACGCTGGCCTGGTCGTCGGTGTCGTAGATGGCGAAGCGCGGGTCGATGCCGATGGCGGCACCATCGCGGCGCAGGACGCGGGCACAGAGCGAGTGGAAGGTGCCCATCGCGACGTCGCGGCCTCCCTCGCCGACGAGGGCAAGGATGCGTGCCCGCATCTCGGCGGCGGCCTTGTTGGTGAACGTGACGGCCAGGATCTTCCACGGCGCCACGCCCTTGACGCCGACGAGGTACGCCACGCGGTGCGCGAGCACGCGCGTCTTGCCCGAGCCCGCGCCCGCCAGGATGAGCAGCGGGCCCTCGGTCGTCGTGACGGCGCGGGCCTGCTCGGGATTGAGCCGCGAGATGATCTTCGTGGCAAGCGCCTCATTGCCGACCGGCGACCCGACCGGCATGATGCGCGGCGCGCGTGAAGGCGCATCGGCACCGACCGCGGCCACGGCGGCGAACCAGTCGATGTCCTCGGGGCTGCCGGGGAGAGCCGGCTCGGACGGCGTCTGCTGGCGCTTCCTCGCCCGACGCGAGGTGGTCCGGGGATCCGCCTCGTCGGTTGCCGTCAGGTCGGGCGCGAGGACGTCCTCGGGCGGCACATCGGGCGTCGGTGGTTCTGCAGACGCCTCATCGGGCCAGTCGAAACCATCGCTGAACGGGTCGCTCACCGTCCGATTCTAGGGGCCAGTTCTGGCGGTCGGTGCCGAGCGTGAGCTATTGGCAGAGGCGAGCCTGTTCGTAGTCTCCGGCGTTCTTGCAGCTCCCCTTGTCCCTCCACTGACCGGTGCCACCGGCACACCCACCTCCACGGCCCGCCATTCCGTGGCGCGGATGCTGCGCGCGACCAACTCCGACGTCTACGCCATTTTCGGGGCCACGTTTCGCTCCACAAGACCTTGGCCAGGTCCGTACTCCGTGCATGGGTACTGCGAGGCGTAGGCGGGCGATAAGGTCGCCGGACCGGCTCCTTCTGGGCCCAGATACCCATGCACGTGGTAAACGGAGCCGGAAGGCGCATTCGGGACGGTCGAATCGGCGGTTAAGCCAGCCTTATCGATGGGCTTGTGCTCACGGCACCCGTGCACGTGGTACGAAGGAGGCGAAGGTAGGTCAACGCGCGACACCGGGCGAACACCGGCCCGCCGAGGCCTCGCTTCCGAGCGAGTCAGTCTTGCGGAAACGTCATCGCCGGTAGGGGGATCTCAGCATCGCCACCGATCCTGCCCGCGGTGAAGTGCGGATACAGGGCCGGCGCCGCGTTGGCATTCCGGATGATCAGGAACCAACCCGGCGGCAGGTCGGCACCTGCCGACGCGTAGTAGGCCTGCATGAGCCCCACTGCCGTCCAAGCCGGCCGGAACGAGGCCGCGAAGATCGTCTCGCGGGTGCGGTCGGTCAGATCCAGCGCCTCAACCTGCCATTTTCCGGTCTGGACATCCTCCTGCTCGCCGAGGACGAGCGGGCCATGTGGTCCGGTGATCAGCTGCCGTGGTTCGAAGGCTCCTTCGTCTCCCCCGAGCGCCCAGCGCTGGCCTGACCGCAGGTCGATGACGAAGCCGTCGCAGATCGACATGTCGCAATCCGACGACCCGAAGACGAGGTCCCCGACCACGCCCACCATCTCGTCGCCCCAATCGAAGGACTGCCAGCGCTCGAGCGAACCGGCGTCGGCTGGCGCGGCCACGAGATCGCAGCCCGTGGGGCGGCAGCTTGTGAGCACCACCCAGCGACCGTCCATGGAGATGGCGAGGCTCGGCAGGTAGCCGGCCTCGCCCGGGGAGACGATCGGCGAGGTCGCCTCGCCGGCCCCGATGTCCGAGCTCGACATCACCGGCCGCGGTGCACCTCCGTCGGTCGAGATCGCCTCCACGCCGATGGGGGTGCTGGTCGAGCGGTCAAGCACGAGGTAGTAGGCGGTCGTCCCAGACGGATCGATCGCGAGGCCCGCGATGAAGGCCGCGATCGAGATCAGCGCTCGGTCCTCGCCGTCGGCAGCCGAGATGACGTGCAGCGTCGCCTGATGGCCATCATCGATCACATAAAGGACACGGCCACCGGCCGGACCAGCTGGCATCGGCTGTAGGGACACATCGAGCGGCGCCATCCCGGGAAAGTGGACGGCGACCCTGGCAACTTCACCGCCATCGAGGGTGCCGACTCGGAGCCGGTCCTCCGCCGGGTGTTCCAGCGTGACCGACCACTGGAACGTCCAGAAGGCGCGGCCGGACTGGTCGAGCTTCGATGGCACCACGGCTGCCGACGGTGTGACGGTGGGCCAGGTCAGGAGCGCAGAGGACGGGGCGGATGGCGGCGCCGTCAGAAACTGGGTCGGCGATGCCGTCAGAAACTGGGTCGGCGATGCCGTCGGGGACGGGATCGCCGGGTACCGTGATGGGGTCGCCGCGGAGGGCGTGGCGAGACCAGTCGTCGCCGGCGTTCGCGTCGGAGACGGGTTACCGACGACCATGACCCCAACGAGGCCGGCCACCACGACGACCGTGCCGAAGGCGAGAAGCGCCGCCGAATGCGGGAGCGCGGAGTGAGCCACGGTCTCATCCTGACCGGGGGGCGCGCATGGACAAGAGCCATCTCGCCCATGGCGGCGGTCCGAACCGCCTCCCGTCTCACCGCTCGACCGATCGACTCGGCGACAGCAAGAAGCCCCGACCGTTCGGTCGGGGCTTCTTGAAACTCAGCGTGGTGTGTCGGGCTAGTAGTCCATGTCTCCGCCGCCGTGGCCGTGGCCGCCGGCGCCGTTGCCATCCTTCTTCTCGGGCAGGTCGGTGATCAACGTTTCCGTGGTCAGGACCATTCCGGCGATGGAAGCGGCGTGCTGGAGGGCGGACCGGGTCACCTTGGCAGCGTCCACGATGCCCTTCTTGAACATGTCGCCGTATTCGCCCTTGAGCGCGTCGTAGCCCTCGCCGATCTTCATGCCGCGGACGGCGGCCACGATGACCGAACCCTCCTTGCCGGCGTTCTCGGCGATCTGGCGGACCGGTGCCTCGAGCGCTCGGCGGAGCAGATTGACGCCGACCGCCTCGTCACCCTCGAGCTTGAGCTTGTCAAGCGCCGGGAGTGCCTGGAGCAGTGCGGTGCCGCCGCCGGCGACGATGCCTTCCTCGACGGCCGCGCGGGTCGTCGAGAGCGCATCCTCGATGCGGTGCTTCTTCTCCTTGAGTTCGACCTCGGTCGCGGCGCCGACCTTGATGACGGCGACGCCACCGGCCAACTTGGCGAGGCGCTCCTGGAGCTTCTCNNTCCTTGTCGTAGTCCGAGGTCGTGTCCTCGATCTGCGCCTTGATCTGCGTCATGCGGGCCTTGATCTCGCCGGGCTTGCCTTCGCCGTCGACGACGGTCGTGTCGTCCTTGGTGGCGACGACGCGGCGGGCGCCGCCGAAGTCCTCGGGCACGACCGAGTCGAGCTTGCGGCCGAGCTCCTCGCTGATGACGTTGGCGCCGGTCAGGATGGCCAGGTCGCGCAGCATCTCCTTGCGTCGATCGCCGAAGCCCGGCGCCTTGACGCCGAGGACCGAGATGGTGCCCTTCAGCTTGTTGACGACGAGCGTGGCGAGCGCCTCGCCATCGATGTCCTCGGCGACGATGAAGATGGGGCGGCCGAGCCCGACCGCCTTCTCGAGCGCCGGGAGGAGTTCCTGGATGCTCGAGATCTTCTTGTCGGTGATGAGGATCGCCGGGTTCTCGAGAACGGCTTCCATGCGGTCGCTGTTGGTCACGAAGTAGGCCGAGAGGTAGCCCCGGTCGAACTGCATGCCCTCGGTGTATTCCTTGTCGAGGCCTACCGACTGGCCTTCCTCGACGGTGATGACGCCGTCCTTGCCGACCTTGTCCATGACCTCGGCGATGAGTTCGCCGACCTCGGGATCGGCGGCGCTGATCGACGCCACAGCGGCGATCTGGTCGCGGTCCTTGACCGGCCGCGAATTCTTCTTGAGCTCGGCCACGATGGCCTCGACGCCCTTGTCCAGCCCGCGCTTGATGATCATCGGGTTGGCGCCGGCGGTGACGTTCTTGAGGCCCTCGCTGACGAGGGCCTGGCCGAGCACGACGGCGGTGGTGGTGCCGTCTCCGGCGACGTCGTCGGTCTTGGTGGCGACTTCCTTCAGCAGCTGGGCGCCCATGTTCTCGAACGGCTCATCGAGCTCGATCTCGCGGGCGATGGTGACGCCGTCGTTGGTGATGGTCGGGGCGCCGAACTTCTTGTCGAGGACCACGTTGCGGCCCTTGGGACCGAGCGTCACCTTCACCGCGTCGGCGAGGCGATCGACGCCGCGCTTGAGCGACCGGCGGGCGGTCTCGTCAAAGATCAGTTGCTTTGCCATGGGTGCTTACTTCTCCTCGACGATGGCGAGGATGTCTTTCTGGCTGACGATGAGCAGATCCTCCCCGTCGACCTTGAACTCGGTGCCGGCGTACTTGGCGTAGAGGACCTTGTCGCCCTTCTTGACGTCCATCGGCTCGCGCTTGCCGTCGTCATTGAGCTTGCCCGGACCCGCGCTCAGGATGGTGCCCTCCTGGGGCTTCTCCTTGGCCGTATCGGGGAGGACGATGCCGGACTTGGTCATCTCCTCGCGGGGTGTCGGTCGGATGACGACTCGGTCGCCGAGCGGCTTGAGTTTCGACGTGATGGCAGTCGCCAACGAGGTTCCCTCCTGGTGTGGATCTGTGCGGCGCGCCCAGATGGCTGAGCCGGATCCGGCTCGATGCATGGGCGGTTGGGCCGCGTCTGTCGGATGTTAGCACTCTCGTGTCGAGAGTGCCAGAAGCCTACGCGACTGGCCGCGCGGCTGTCAAGCGCAGGGACCCGAGTCGGCCCGCCAGCACGCATCTACACTGGCCGCGTGACGGTCGAGCGGCGGTTGGTGGCTCCCTACCGCGTTCGGTTCGACGAGTGCGGGGCGGACGGGCTCCTGCGCAGTTCTGGCTATCAGCGCTACGCGCAGGACGTGGCGTGGTTCCATTCGGAGTCGGCGGGGTTCGATCGACCGTGGTACCGGGCACGCGGCCTGACCTGGCTCGTACGGTGCACGAGGCTGGAGATCCTGGCGCCGGTCTGGTACGGCGAGATCCTCCAGGTTTCGACACAGGTCATCGGTTGGCGGCGCGTCTGGGCGCGGCGCGAGAGCGAGTTCCGCGACGGCGATGGACACGTCGCGGCGGCCGCGGTCATCGACTGGGTGCTGCTCGGGCCGACCGGCGGGCCGGTGCGCGTGCCGGCCGAGTTGGCGGCGGTCTTCACGGAAGACGGCGTGCCGACCTTCCTGCCGCTACGGGTGGATCTGGGTCCGACGCCCGAGGCCGCCCACCGAGCGCACATCCCGGTGCGTCCGCGTGACCTCGACCCGATGGGCCACGTCAACAACGCGATCTATCTCGATTACATCGAGGAGGCACTCACCTCGGCCGGCCTAGGCGGTCCCGACCCAGCCGCGCTGCCGAGGAGGTACGACGTCGAGTACCTGCTGCCCGCGGGTCCGAACGAGGAGCTCGATGTCCGAGTCTGGCGTGATGCCGAAGGCTGGGCATGCCGCGCGTCCGGCGCGAGCGGCACCGAGCTCTTCCGCGCCCGTTCGGTCACCGAGTCCCCTGGTCCGCGCTGACCTCGGACCCTCCGGCTGCCGGCCGCCGACCGAACACGTGGTCATAGGCATCGACCAACCCCTCCCCCAGCCGGTCGGGATCGTCGCCGCG
>PNAP01000015.1:11490-11667 GCA_003169735.1 Chloroflexota bacterium
ATCTCGATCAGCACACGCTCAGCGGGGACGAGCCGCGCTACGACGGCACTGGGCTCTTCTCCCCGCCGGAACACCAGCCCGCTGAATGACACCGCGCAGCCCATCGCGAGTGCCCGCTCGCCGTAGTCGACGGGGCCGGAGAACGAATGAAGGACCGCTGCCGGCCGACCGCTGAAC
>PNAP01000033.1 GCA_003169735.1 Chloroflexota bacterium
GCCCGAAGGCGCGCACAGCGTAGTCCGGTTCGCCATCGGCGCCGCTCGGCCGTCAGCCGGCCGTCAGCGGTTCGTCAGCGCGCCGGTCCATGGTGCGTCGCATGTTGCCTTCGCAGGACCTCGATGCAGAAGCACGGGCCAGCCTCGATCGACTCGTCGATGGACAGCTTCGGGCTGAACACGATGGCGACATCGAGGGGATCCTCGCGCCGATGACCGAAGGCATCGTGCATGAGGTCGTCGGTCTCGCCGACGAACCGATCCACGGTTTGGAAGCCGTCAGAGGCCGTTATCGGGACCTCCTTGCGGCGACCGTCCACGAACGCGACATCCCGATCCGACGACGGTACGGACGGGATCTCGTCATCGACGAGCACGTCTGGTCCGGTCGCCTGACCGGACGGGCATTCGATATCGACGGGCGCGGTCGGTGGCTNNAGAAGACGGCATACGAGATCGACGGGCGCGGTCGGTGGCTGAGCCACCGCGTGCTGTGGCTCTTCGAGGTCCGCGATGGTCGGATCGTCAGGGAGACCGTCTGGAACGATCTGGCAGCCATCCGCAGGCAATTGCCCTGAGTACTGAACGGAGCCCACGATGACCACGAACCTCGATCCCCGGAAGTTCCTCGCCACCGCGGCGGTGGTCGTGCTGTTCGCGGCATGTTCGGGTGCGGCCTCGCCGGCCGCGACCTCGACCTCGCCAGTGACGCCGACCACGCCGCTCGTGACGACCCAACCGACTGCTTCGAGCACACCGGCCGCCAGCAACGTCGACGAAGGCCAGACCGACCCGGTCTGCGCACTGGTGACGAAGGATCAGGTCGCCACGGCGGTCGGTTTCTCGATCGCAACGGCGTTGGGCGCGGGCGGGACCTGCATCTTCCAGAACGTTGACCCGAGCCAGGTGTTCGCGCTCCAGCTGATCGACGGCGAGTCCAACATGGCCCTCTACCTGAGCATCGAGGCCAGCAGTGAGCATGTCGCCGGACTCGGCGATGACGCGTTCTGGCAGGGCGCGGCGGCGACCATGTTCATCCGCCAGGGAGATCAGGCACTCGTGCTGGTCGACCAGTCCTGGGTGATGACGAGCGACCCGACGACCGACAACGCCCATCGCGACTCACTCATCGCGCTCGCCCGCATCGCGCTCGCGAACCTGTGATGACGACCGAACGTGGTGGCAGGACCGTGTGGCGGCCACTCGTCGCGGTCGCGATGGTCCTGGTCGTCGTGTCCTTTATCGCTGCTTGTTCGGCTGCCCCGTCGGCGCCCGTGGTCTCGCCGAGTGCGAGCTCCGGGCCCGGTACCAGCTCGGCGCCGGGATCCAGCGCTTCGCCGCAGCCGGGTTCGTCGAGCGGGCCGACCGCCTCAGGCGAACCGACCGCCACCCCACCCGCCGTCGTCGGCCCGGTCTCGAGCCGTATCCCGCCGAACGGCGCGACGGCACCCATCGATGACGACGCCTGGCTGATCGCGGAACGCCTGGCGATGCCGACCTACACCGCCGACACGACGGCAGCCGCCGTCGAGGGTCTTGCTCGCTCCGGCATCGGCACCTACACCGACCCCACGAGCACCGCCCCCGACCAGGCCGTGACCGGCCTCGCCAGCCCGCTTCGGTTGCTCGACTTCCAGGCCCATGCACTCGCGGTCGGCGCCTGGGGTGGCAGCTCGCTCACCGGCGCTGAACTCGATACCGTGCTGCCGATGCCCGCCGGTTCGACCGGCGTTCCGAGCACCTCGCAGTTGCTCGCGGGCTACGTCGCGGCGGCCGATTCACCCGGCGGTGCGCTCTCGCGGGCGCTGATGGCCGGCCAGGATCTCCTCTCGCCGACGACCCTTCGTTTCCCGGCCATCGTGCTCGATCTCTTCGTCTCCGATCTCGCCACCGACGGCGGAAGGATCGCCCCGTCGGCGGACAGCGGAGGTCCGAGCGCCGCGGCGGCGGGGGAGGCCCGGCCACTGATGGCGCTCGCCGAAACCGGCACCTACAGCGACAGCGGCGCTCAGCCGATGACCGCGACGACCGGCATCTGCTCCAGCGCGGCAAGCTGGATCAGTGGCGTCATTTCGAGTCTGTTCAATGCGCTCAAAGTGGCGACGCCGAGCAGCGTGCCGGGATTCATCATCGCCTCGATCTGGAACTGGTTCGTGTCCGCTGCCGAGGCGTTCGTGAGGGGCCTCCTCACCACCCTCACCGACGCCGTGCTCGGCACGGTCCGGAGCATCGCCGCGTCCGTCGCGGCGGTCGCCACGCAGATCGCGTCATTGTTGCCATACGTGGTCAAGGTCGAGGCGACCGGGCCCGACGGCAGTGGCACCTTCACACTGGGAACCGCCCCGCTGTCGGGCACGTTCACCGCGTCCGTGACTGCCGGGGACCTGCCCGAGTGGCCGGCTGTCCTGGCCGACTGCGCTGCAACCGCCAACGTCGCGCTGGCCGATTTCCACGCCAAGAGCGTGCCGGTCACCTGGGGACCCCTCCAGGCGCCCGCCGATCCCAAGCTCGGCCCGACGGCCGACGCCAAGACCGACACCTTCACGGACGCCAACGGTCAGGCGACCTGGTCATTCACCACGAGCACCGACCCCGGCGACCCGAATGGCGATCAGCAAACCCAGACCGACGTGATGCCCGTCTCGATCCACCGACCGGAGATCGAAGAGGCGCGCGCCCACCTGACCACTGCTCTGCTCGGCTTCATCCCGGGCATCCTTCGTCCGTTCGTGGCCAGCCTCTTCGCGCCATACATCGATGGCCTTCAGGCTCGACTGAACACGCTGCTCGATGCACACGGCAGCGGCAGCGCGGTCATCGTCTACCACGATCCCAAGCCTTCACCGACCATCACGCCGCCGGCGTCGCCTGGCGTCTGCAACCCGAACCCGGTCGCGCCCGGGAACTATGCCGGAACGACCACCGCGACATCCAGCGAGATCATCGACCTCGGGGTCTCCGGCGGCGTCGTCGACACCGGCAACGCCGCCGGCAAGGCATCCATCGTGGTGGCTGCCGATGGGTCTCTGAGTGGGACCTGGGACATGACTTCGAATGACGTCTTCGACGAGACGGCCGCGGTGAACGGTGTGGTCGGTCTGAAGGAGCATCGCGTCTCGACCACGACCGACAGCGGGAATGTCATCGGCACCGCGTGCGATCTGGTCCTCACGTTCGGCGCCGTCGTGGTCGTCAGCTGCGTCAGCTTGCTGACGGGCGACTGCACGGGCGACGTCCCGCCGACCCCCGCGTCAACGGGTCCCGGTGCCTTCGGCCCGCCGTCAACGGTCAGCGGCGGGAATGTGACGTGGACGTTCCACTACGCCTCGGACAGCGGCGCGAACGTCGTCTACGACCTCGTCGTCGCGGTCTCCAGGTCCGCTCCATGAGGGCTGAGTGGCCGTTGCCCCTCTGCACCGGGGGTAGCGCTACCCTCGCGCGATGATTCGGCGCGGGAGCGTCCTGACATCGGTCACGGTAGCGCTGGTCGGCACCTTGCTCGGCGCCAACGGTGTCGGGGCGGCCCCGGCGTCGTCAGCTGCCATCCCCGTCTTCGACCACATCTACCTGATCGTCATGGAGAACCACGATTACGGGGCCATCGTGGGCAACGCCCAGGCGCCGTACATCAACGGCCTCATCGCGAGCGGCGGCCTGGCGACCCAGTGGTACGCGACGACCCATCCCTCGCAGCCGAACTACCTTGCTCTGTTCGCCGGGAGCACCTTCGGCATCGTCGACGATGGCGTCCACCACCTTCAACACACGAACCTCGTCGACCAGCTGGCGGCGGCCCATCGGACGTGGCGCGTGTACGCCCAGGACTACCCCGGCAACTGTTCGCCGGCCGCGTCGGCGGCGGGACCGGTCGATCTCGCCGGCCTCGCTGGCACCTACGTCCGAAAGCACGACCCCGCGATGAGCTTCACCGACATCTCGGGCAGCGCGACCCGCTGCGCCCGCATCAGCCGCTTGACCGGCTTCGACCCGGCGGCGGCCGATGTCGAGCTGATCGTGCCGAACCTGAGCAATGACATGCACGACGGCACCATCGCACAGGGCGATTCGTTCCTCAGGTCGTTCGTGCCGATGATCACGGGCAGTGCCGCCTTCGCCAACAGTCTGCTTGTCATCACGTGGGACGAGGGGTCATCGAACCTGGGTGGCGGCGGCCATGTCGCGACCATCCTCGTCTCGGGTGCCGTGGTCGCGGGGACTCGCTCAGCGGTCCATCACGATCACTTCTCGTGGCTGCGCACGGTCGAGGATGCGTGGGGCCTGCCATGCATGCGATCGACCTGTCAGGCCGCTGATCTGGGCGAGTTCTTCACCCACTGACGGTCACCTGCCAGAGTCGAGGAACCTCTCGATCCGCTGGCGGATGCCCGCCGGCGTCAGCCCGATGTCGGCGTCGTGTTGCTCTGGCGTGCCGTAGCGGGAAAGGACGCGGCGAGGCACACCGATGGCTTCCACTCGCACCGGGTCGGGGGCAAGCGCACGCACGATCTCGGCGACCATGGTCCCTTCGTAGAACGGCTCGACCACGATCACGGAGCGGGCTGCCGCCGCCGCACGGAGCGTCTGCCCATCGAACGGAGCCAGTGTCGTTGCGTAGAGCAACGCCACGTCGAGTCCATCGATCGCGCTGAGGGTTCGATCGAGCATCGGTCCGATGGCCACGACCGTCGCCCTGGACCCACTGCGCACGAGTTCGAGATGCCCGAACGAGACGGCACGGTCGTTCGCGTTCTGATGCGCACTGGTGCGGAAGTAGGTCGGCGATCCATTCGTGTAGGCCTCTCGGAACAGCGTGTCGAACTCGCCGGCCGTCCCTGGCACCACGATCTGCATGCCGGGCAGCGTCGCGAGGATAGCCACGTCGCCCGGGCCGTAGTGCGTCATCCCATCGGTGCCGTAGTCGTACGAGGCGCCGATGCTCACGAAGTTCCCGCCGAGACCCTGGTAGCAGAAGTCATCTTTGAGTTGTTCGAACGGACGCTCGACGAGGAACGGCACGATCGAATGGCAGACCGGGATGAAGCCTTCGAGGGCGACGCCTGCGGCGAGGCTGATCATCGTCTGTTCCATGATGCCGACGTTGATGATCCGGTCCGGATGCCGAGCGGACGCGCGGTGGAAGTAACTCGCGCTGATGTCCGCCAACACGACGAACACTCGCGGGTCGATGTCCAGGAGGTCGCTCACCGTCGCGGCCATCTGGTCCCTCATCGTCGTCGCCATCACTTGCCGTCGCTAGCTGATGTGAGCGACGACGAGACTCGGTCGGCGAGCGTCGGTCTGGCGGAGCGCGGTCTCGAGCGCGTCATGATCACGCCCGTCGACGTCGCGTGCGACCCAGCCGAAGGACGTGAACTTGGCTGCCATGTCGCCCAAGGGTCGGGTACTCGATCGATTGTTCACGAGGATGCACGTCATGTGGGGGAGCTCGAGGCTTCCGGCCAGGAGCGCTGCCTCCCAGACGCTGCCTTCATTGCTCTCGCCGTCGCCGATGAGCACGAACACGCGCCGATCGCTGTCCTTCGCTTTGAGTGCCAATGCCACGCCGATGGCCATCGAAAAGCCGTGCCCGAGCGAGCCAGTCGATGCTTCGATGCCGGGGACGCGATCCCGGGCCGGGTGACCGCCGAGGATGCCGGGCCAGGTCATGAAGCGTTCGAGTTCGTCGGCCGGAAAGAAACCCTTCGTCGCCAGCACCGCGTAGAGCGCCACCGGGCCATGGCCCTTGCTCAGGATGAACCGGTCGCGAGACTCACTCCGCGGTTCGGTCGGGTCGAAGCGCAGGATCCGGTCGTACAGGACCCAGACGATGTCGAGCGTCGAGTGCGCACTCGGATCGTGCTTCTCGTCGCCAGCCGCCATCTCCATCAACGCTCGGACGCGCTCGAATCCCGTCCTCCCGCGCGTGTCATCGCCGGCGACGATCGCGCGTCCCGCTGACATCACGTGGGCAGCCGACGCATTCGGTCCATGATGCGCTCCATGGTCGGCGCACGCCGGCACTCACGGGCACCACGAGCTTGGCTGACTCCACCGCCAAACTAAGAGGATGCCACCGATGCTCGACCACGTCCTGGTCGAGCACGGTCGAGACCGGATGGACGACGGTGTGACCCTAGCTGGATGGGGAAGCCAGGATGACCGATGCGACCGACCCGACCGATGGCGACCAGACCGTCTCGCTATTCGTCATCCTTCCGGCTCGGATCGATCTGGAGCAGGCACGCGTGGCTTTCGCCGAGATGGCGTGGCTCGGCCGACCGGTCGAGCCACCACCGGCCGAAGGCTGGCGTCGCGTGGCCACCGACCTTGAGCTTGCCGTTCGCGACGGAAGTGGCCCGGCGGTCCGCAAGGCCGCCCTCCTCGACGTCGGGCCAGGCCGTTCGGTCGGCGAGCAGCTGCTCATCCCGATCGCTTGGCGCTCGGCGACGTTCACGCCCCTCTTTCCCGTGTTCGCGGGCCATCTCGAGATCGACCGCACAGGCCTGACCCTGATCGGCGACTACGCGCCACCATTCGGCGCGCTCGGGCTACTGATCGATCGGAGCCTGCTGCAGTTCGTCGCGCGTCGGACCGGCCAGGCCTTCCTGGCTCGTGTCGCCGCCATGACAGGGCGTCTTGGTGATGATCACCGGGTCTGACGCACGTGCAGACGGCAGCGCCGCCGTGGGCTGCTTCATCGACCGCACGCCGGAGTCCCCGCCGCCAACCCTCAAGCGCGACCCGCGATCCGCTTCGGCTCGGCCACCAACTTGCCGCCGCGCACCGTCGCGCCGATGACCATGGCCGCGCCCACGAGCACGATGTTCTTGATGATGTACTGGCCTTCCAGCGTCGGCGCGAAGGGGAAGACCGTCCAGGTCTCGGCCGGGAACAACAGCAACGGGGTCGCGGCGCCCATCATCTGGACGATGAGGAGGAAGAGCGTCGCGCGCATGTAGCGACCGCTGATCAGACCGAGGCCGATGAGGCACTCCCACGCCGCCAGGATGGGGAGCGCGACGCCGGTCGGAACGGCGCCCATGGTCAGCTGCTCGATGGTTCGCGCGGCGAGGTCCTGGGCCGGGCTGGCGCCGGGGAAGAACTTGAGCACACCGAACCAGAAGAAGACCGACCCAAGGCCCAGACGAAGCACGACCATGCCGACCCGAGCGAGCCACCCGGTGATGGCTCGATCGAGGCGGTCGAAGCTCCGCGGCCAGCCGGAGCGAGGCGGCTGCTCGTCGACCGACGCATCCATCAGCACGGATGGTAGGTCGCGTCGCCGATGGGTGCCGGACAGCACCCTGTCTTCTCGAGGCCACAGGCGTTGGTTGCCCGAAGGAGGGGACGGCTAGACTGTGGACGTGCTGTCGCGGCCCCGCCACTCCCGCGTGATCAGCCATCCCGAGCCTCCGCCGCCGGACTCCCCGGACGACGACCGCCAGCCCTGGGCCATGGCCGTCAATGCGGTCGTCCACGCGAGCGATGCGGAGCTGACGGTGCTGTCGCTGGTGCTGGTCGGCGGCACCCTCCGCTTGACCGCCTCCCTCTGGGTGCCACTGCATCCGGATGCGCAGCTCCGGGGCGCGCCCGTCCTGGTCCTGCGCGACGCGGTCGAGCCGGCGTTGCAGCGGCTCCGCGCGCACGTCATGCCGGATCCGCCGCTCTTCTGGCTCGACTGGACATTCGAACGCCCGGCGCGGCAGCTCGGCGCCCTGACCGGCTGCATCGAGTCCATCGAACTCACGAACCGGACGGGCTCGAGGTCCGAGACGATCGCCGGGCCGTGGCGCTTCGACGTCGACCTACCCACACCCGTGGGCCGGTCGTGATCGCCGCCGCGACGGGGTGGCGGCCTCCCCACCCGAGGGTCACACCATCCAGGCCATCTCGCTGACGACACCTCTCTCATCCCTTGTTGCGGCTGGCGCCTCGGTCGCCAACGTAATCACGCGTCGGCCTACACCTCGAGTGCGCGATGCCCTCGGTTGTGGCATCGCGCAACGCTACTTCACGAAGCCGCCGGACGGTGCTCCACGCCCCCGTGGCCGATGCGCTGACCGCCTCCACGCGCCACCAGTAGGTGCCGTGCGATAGCGGTGCGGCCAGCTGGTACAGCGAGTTGGTGACGCTGGTGTCACGCACCGTGGTGATGCCCGTCGAGCGCTGGTCTTGCGCCCGACATCGCTGATCGATTCCGGGAGGGCATCGTCATGAGGGCCGGCCAAGTTACGGCTGGTTGACGGCACGATCCGGTAATCGTGATTGCCCCTGCCTGCCGCTCCCGCCCCGAAGTTCCCAATGCGAATCCGGGGAGCGTTAGCGGGTCGGTTCGCTGTCACGACACCCGGTTCGACCGCATCAGATGCGGAGGCCACGCTCAGCGACGGCTGGAGCCTGTGCCAGGACGGTCCGGATCGGCCCCTCGGTTTGGTTAACGCTTCCCCGATTCGCACAAGCCAAGTCGCCCTCTGGGCCGCCTCCACGGAGATCGCACTCGATGCTTGCGATGTGGCTGTCTGTGGGGCTGTCAAAGAGCCTTCTCGAGCCGAGCTGACAGCCCCGAGCGGGCCTTTCCACGCTGAAAACCTAGTGAGCCGGGTGGGATTCGAACCCACGACACGAGGATCAAAAGTCCCTGTGGGCGGCGTCCTTCGGGTCGCTTGGAGTGCCTTACTGTCCATCCCGCGCGGGGTGCTCGTGCACAGGGTCTACCCGGTATGACGGTAGTCCACCGCCGTGGCTGTCAAGGCACGCACCAGGGACCTTGACGATCACGCCGCCTCGACCTGGCACTGCAACCGCGGGTCGAAAAACGGACCCTTCGGGGAATGTGTATAGCCGTCATAGACGGGAGCCAGCAACGTCATCTGCAGTGTCACCGTGAACGACTGACCCCGCCGGAGCTGCCCGGCCGGATAGGTCCACGTCACGGCCCACAGACCCGGGCCGCCGTGGGGGCCGCCCCAGTAGCTGTCGGCACTCTCAACCCGTACACCGTCGATCCTGGCGGTGACCTTGACGTTGTTCCGGAACTGCCTCAACTGGGCTCGGGTCTTGGCAGCCCATGCAATCGTCAGATTGATGTCCGTGCGGCGTGGCACCGATTGCGTGCCGCCTTGGAAGTGGTCGCAGTTGAGGACGTTGACGGTGCCAGGTTCCGCCGCTTGTGCTGGGAGAGCGACGAAAAGCGTCATCAGTGCCGCCAAGACCACGGGCAGGACTCGTGTGCGCTTCATCTGGTTCAGGACTCCCTCTGCGAATGGGCAAATACTACGCCTCCGGCGACAGACGACAACGGTCCGGCAACGCGCGAACAGGTCGTAGCGGCGTCAACTGACCGGCTCGATCGCGATCGTCCTGTGTGGCGTCCGTTGCTCCGAGGCGGTCGACTCGACCAACTCGGCGAAGACCCGGCCGAGGTCCGCCCCGCTTCACACCCCGATAGCTGCCGCCACGTGGCCCCAGCTGCGATCCTCGACCCCCTCAAGCCGGCCCAGGTAGACCGTCGTCACCGCCAGTGACGAATGGTCGAGGAAGGCACTCACCGCCTCGACCGACTCACCGGCATCGCGCCCCAGCTTGGCCGCCGTATTGTTGGTGCAGGGACGTCGACGCCAGCAGGTGGGGTTCTGCCACGGTTCCCGATGGTCAGGGAGAGACGTTGAAGCTCGCGTGCAATTCGCCGCTCGAGCCGTTGAAGCCTGAGGCCTGGATCCAGTAGGTCGTGCCTGGATGCGGATCCCACGAGGCCAGATCGTTCTCGCAGCCGACCTCGGTCAGGTGGCGGAGCGAGGTGCCGGTGAAGACCGCGATCACGACATCGAAGTCGCTGCCGCCATCGAAGTAGATCTCCGCATTCGCGGTCGCGTGGTAGCGATACCAGACCGTCGAACCATCAGTGGCAGTGCCTTCGTTGCAACTCGCGGTCGGTTCGTGCGGCTCGTGCGTCGCCGTCGACAGATCGACCGAATGCGTGTAGCCGACGGCGATGGTCTTGGCATGGGCGAACGCGTCGTTGGGTGGCGGCGTGATCTGATCGAGATGGAAGTAGACGGTGCCGATGCTGGACGAATAGCCGCCGATCTGGATCCAATACGTCGTGCCGCCGGTGACCTGGAAGGCCACGCTCGACGTCCGATAGTCGCTGTCGGTCGAGTGGAGGACATCGTCGTCGCAGCTCACCGGCGTCAGGGCGCTCGCGGAGCCGCTGAAGACATCGACCACGGTGTCGAAGGTACTGCCCAGCGTGTCCGCTCGCACATACCCATCGGCAGGTGCCTTGTAGCGATACCAGATCGATCCGTTCGGGGCCGACGGGACGCATCGCCCTAGAGCTTCGCCCGACTCGTTCGTGGCGTAGGTCGTGTCGAGTGACTGGGCGTAGGGCAGCGAACTGGCATGCGTCGCAGCGGCGATGTCGTCGTTCCCGGGCGCGGTCCCGGAGCTCACAGCCAGTGCGACGTCACCGGAATCGCCGTTCGCTCCCCCGGCCTGGATCCAGTACGTGGTCCCGCCTGCCAGATGGAAGGCGGAAGACGACCCGCAGCCCAGCTCGGTCAGGTGCGCCACATCGTTGCCCTGATAGATGGCCGGAGTGACGTAGAACGAACTGCCCGACGTGTCGAAGCGGATGTTGGTGTCACTCGAAGGGTGATACGAGTACCAGACGGTCTGCCCGATCGCCTGCGCGCAGCTCGGTGTGGGCTCGCCCGTCTGCGTGGTGGCCGCATCGGTCGACACGGACGCGTTGAAGGGCACGCTCGTGATGGCTTGTGCGTGATCGAAGTCGTCGTTGGCAGGCGACGTGACCGACTTCAGGCGCAGCGTCAGCGTCCCGAACTGGCCGCCATAGTCGCCGCCGGCTTGCAGGTAATAGGTCTTGCCGGCCTGCACGCGGAAGGCCGTGTCGCCGTCGCCGCCACAGGCGACCGGAGTCAGGCCGCTGCCGCGATAGACAGCGACGAAGCCGGCGAAGTCGGAAAGCTGCGTGTCGGCGGCGAGGGTCATCGCGCTCGACGGGGTGAATCGGTACCACACCGTCTGGCCCGCGCCGAACGATGCCGACGCCACCACGTCCTCGTTCGCTCCGACGCAGGCGGGCACCGGCTCGCCGGATTCCGTGGCGCCGCGGATGTTTTCGGCCGTACTCTGGAACGGCAGCGTGGCGATGTTCGTGGCCGCTCCCGACGCGTCGTTGCCGGGCGGCGTCAACGTGACCGCGTGGAGCTGCAGGTCCTGCGCGTCGTTCTCCTGCGAGCTGATCTGGATCTGGTACGTCACGCCAGCTTTGGCCTTCAAGATGAGATCGGACACCGAGCCGTGGACGTCGTAACTGCACGCGATCTCGGTCAGGGCATTCAGCGACGTGCCGCGATAGATGGTCATGACCGTGGAGTAATCGCTGCCTTTGGTATCGATGCCCACCTTGGTGGCGACCGTCGGCGTGTAGCGGTACCAGACCGATTGCCCGGTCACCTCGCAGTCAGTCGGCGAAGGTTCGCCCGTCTCGGTCGTTGCCCCGGTGACCGGCTCCGAATCGGCGAACGGCAAGACTTCGATGGGTGTCGCGTTGACGAAGAAGTCGTTCGGTGGGCCGCCCAGCGCCGAGATGTCGCGTGTGCCGGCGGTGACCGCCGTCGTGGCCTGGATGAGCAACGCAACGCCCGCCACGAGCGCAACCAGGCCGATCCTCCACGACGCGCGGCCGTTCGTCCGTGTCACTTCGCGTCCGAGTCTACGTGCCCGTGCGGCGAGGGTCAACGGCGCACGAGACATCGTGGCTCGACGACGGTGGGGACACACGCACGCCGACCCGCCGTGCGAGCGATCCGGTAGCTCGCGGGAGCGACCGATTGGGCAGGCCGCTCCGGAGGGGACCGATTCGCTTCGCTGCGAACGCACGGATCGGCGTGCGCCTTCGTCCATCGATCGAGACCTACCATCAGTCCCCCGCCCATTGAGCGACGCCGATCCATGGTAGGTGGCGACACCATCACGAGATCGCGTCGGTCAGTCGTCCATGGCGGATTCGGGTAGGGTCGAGCCCATGGCTGAAGACACGGCCGACGGAACCGGCGCCATCGCTGGCATTCTCAAGCGCCGCCGCTGGAGGCATCGGGGCGACCGTTCAGGCCCGTGCCAGAAGCTCGTCGAGGAGCTCGCCCTCGCCGTCGTCGGCGACCAGATGGCCGGTCCCCGTTCTGAGGATGAGCCGGGCGTCGGGCAGGCGGGCGACCAGCCGCCGGGCTGCCGAGTAGGGGCAGTTGCGGTCGTCGGGGCTGTGCCACCAGGTCACGCTGCTCGAGACAGCGGCGACGTCGACGTCGGCCCAGTCGCCGAGGAGCGCGAGCACCTCGTCGACCCATCCATCGACGCCGGGGGCGAGGGCCTCCCGGATGCCGCGGGCGAAGGCCGCCTGCCACGCCGGATCCGCCATGATCGCCTGGTCGGCGGCCGGGGCGGTGTCCATGCGGTCGCGGAACCCGGCGACCGGGTCGGCCAGGATGGCGATGCGGGCATCGTGAAACAGAGCCCTCAGCTCGTCCACCCTGCCCATCCGCGCCAGTCCGTCTCCAACTGCGTTGAAGTCGACCTGCTGGCGCAGCTCGTCATCGGTGAGCGGCGCGGGGCCATCACCGATGGCGCAGGCCGAGACGCGCTCGGGGTGTCGCCCGGCGAAGGCCAGAACGTGCGGCGCGCCGCCGCTGCCGCCGTACACCGGGAGGCGGTCGATGTCGAGGTGGTCAAGGACCGCCGCGAGGTCGTCGGCGTGCTCGGCGAAGCCCCGGCCCGGGAGTCGCGTGGAGGCGCCGAAGCCGGGTCGCTCGACGGTGATCACCCGCAGACCGCGCTCGACCCAGGGCGCCTGGTTGGTCCTCACCGAGTAGCGGGACCCTGGCGTGCCCGGCAGGCGCAGCACCGGGCGCCCGTCGGGCAGGCCGCACTCGCTCCAGGCGACCGTGCGGCCGTCAGAGCGGACAAGGCGACCTTCACGCATGTCGTTGATGCTCGCACGGTCCGGTCCCGTGGCCATCACCAGACCCCTCCACGGTGGTCGTCGCGAAGTCGCCGATCGTCACGCCGATCTCTTGGCCACCGGGCTTGGCGCGCAGCCGCGCGACCGTCGCTGTCGACATGTCGATCCCGTGCACGACTTACCCATCTTCACGGCGGATGGTCTCAGCAGGAGCGGGCCGGTCGCGCGTCACGGGCTAGTCGTCGCGCCCTCGGACGGACTCGCGGCCGGGCTTGGCGACGCATTCGTCACTGGCGGGACCGGGCGCGGTACCAGCACGACCGGCGGGCGAGGGACCTGACCGAAGTCGAAGTCCTTCTGCAGATCGCCTAGATTGGGATCGTTCTCGCGCACGTCCGGTCGAGTGTCGGGTCGACCGTCCGTGGTCGGGTCGATGCGCGCACCACCCAGGAAGTCGTCCTCGATGAACTTGAGGTAGGCATCGAAGCTGAGCTGCTGGTCGTCGATCATCCCCTGCCGCGCGTACGGACTGATGACCAGACCGGGCACGCGCAGGCCGTACCCGTTGGCGTCGACCACGGGCGGCACGACGTGGTCGTAGAAGCCGCCCCAGTCGTCCCACGC
>PNAP01000039.1 GCA_003169735.1 Chloroflexota bacterium
CCTTCGATCTCGGCGCGCGGCACGAGGGCCGCCACGGAGTCGACCACGACGCAGTCCACGCCGCCCGAACGGATGAGCGTCTCGGTGATCTCGAGCGCCTGCTCGCCGGTATCCGGCTGGCTCACCAACAGCTCGTCGACGTTCACGCCGCAGGCGCGTGCGTATGTCGGGTCGAGCGCGTGCTCGACGTCGATGAAGGCCACGACCCCACCGCGCGCCTGCGCCTCGGCCAGGATGTGCTGACAGAGCGTCGTCTTGCCCGATGATTCGGGGCCGAAGATCTCGGTCATGCGCCCGCGCGGCACGCCGCCCACGCCGAGCGCAAGGTCCAGCGCGATGGATCCCGTCGGGATGAAGTCGACCGCCTGCCGCTCGGACGAGCCGAGCTTCATGATCGAGCCGCGGCCGAACTGCTTCTCGATGGCGAGGATGGCAGCATCGACCGCCTTGCCGCGATCGGCGATGGTGCGATCGGTCCGCTCGACGCCGTTCTCTGTGCCGGTGCTGCGACCGGTCCCCGTGATGGTCATGCCTTCTCCTTCGAGGCTGCGACCGAGGGCCGGTCCGCCAGGCCTACTCCTCGCTCTCGTCCTTCTCCTTCTCGGTCTCCCACCGTTCCTTCCGCTTCGGCTTGATCAGCTCGACGGACTGGGGCGGTGAATCGAGAAGCGACTCGAGCTTGTGCTTGGCGATGTTTGCCTTCGGCTTCTTCTTGACTTCGCGGCGGGCTGGAACTCTGCCTGCCATGGCTGCTGGTGCCTCCACGTGGCACCACCGAGTATCGGCGGTGCGGCTCTACCACGACTTCACCACCACTTTGCGCCAGCTTATCTGTCACGCCGGATCCTCGGCCGAAGCCGTCTCGGCTCGCTTTGCCAGCTGTGCGCGAAGGAGGTGAGGGAACGTCCCATCGGCGATGGCCGACCGGATGCGTGCCATGAAGTCTAGGGTGAAGGTCAGGTTGTGACAAGTCGCCAGGCGGTACGCGAGCAACTCATCGGCCCGGAACAAGTGGGCCAGGTAAGCCCGAGAAAACGTGCGGCAGAGGCGACACGGGCAGCCTTCCTGGACGGGTGCTGGATCGTCCAGGAAACGCGCGTTACGGAGGTTGAGGCGCCCTTCCGGCGTCCAAAGCGACCCGTTGCGGGCGACGCGAGCCGGCAGCACCGAATCGAACAGGTCGACCCCTGCGTCCACGGCATCGATGAGGTCGATTGGCGAGCCGAGCCCCATCAGATAGCGCGGACGCGGGTCATCGGCGAGGAGTGGCACCACCACGTCCAGTGTCGCGCGACGCTGCGCCGGCGTCTCGTCCCCGGCCAGTCCGCCGATGCACAGCCCGTCGAACGGCAGGTCGGCGATGAAACGCGTCGACGTCCTGCGCAGCTCCGGGTCCAGGCCGCCCTGGATGATGCCGAAGAGCGCCTGGTCAGCCCGATCATGCGCCGCGAGGCAGCGCTCCGCCCAGCGATGCGTCCGCTCCATCGCCTCGGCAGCGTCGACGCGCGCAGTGGCGTGGGGCGGGACGGGCTGGTCGAAGGCGACTGCGATGTCGGCGCCCAGCGCCTGCTGGACGGCGATCGAGTGCTCTGGCGTGAAGCGGTGGGTCGACCCGTCGAGATGGGACCGGAAGGTGACGCCGTCGTCATCGATCGACCGCAGGTCACCGAGACTGACGACCTGGAAACCGCCCGAATCGGTCAGGATCGGGCCGTCCCAGCCCATGAACCGATGCAGCCCGCCGAGCCGCTCGATGCGCTCGTGGCCCGGGCGCAGCGCGAGGTGGTAGGTGTTGGCCAGGATGATCCGCGCCCCGACCTCGCGCAGGTCGTCGGGGTCGAGTGCCTTGACCGTGGCGTTGGTGCCGACGGGCATGAACATCGGGGTCGGGACGTCGCCGTGCGGCGTGTGGAGCGTCCCGAGACGCGCCCGCGTGGCGGCGGCGCTCGTGGCCAACGCCTCGACGCGGAACGTGACCGGTCGCTCGGCGGCAACCATGACGGGTGCCACGCTCACGAACTGATCTGCGAGCGCTCGACGCTCACCACGGCAACACCGACGGCAAGGACGAGATAGATGGCGACCGCGATGATGGCCGTCTCGAGGCCCACCGCCGTCTGCAGGTTGCTGGCCAGATCTTCGCCCGGTAGTCGCGATGCGTGCGCGAGCACCTCGTTGCCGATGCTGAAGGGCAGGAATTGGAACCACTGCACGCCGGTCGCGGTGGGCTGCCCGTCGATCGAGTTGACCACGGTGATGGCCGTCAGCAGGAGCCCGAGGATGCCCTCGCCGATGTACAACACGATGCCGACGACGATGCCGGCGACCTGGCTGCGCATCAGGACGGCGACCGCGAAACCGATGGCCGCTCGCTCGAGCAGGACTGGGTACCCCAGATAGATGGACCGGAAGAGGTCGTTGCCGCGCACGCTCGAGAGCGGATCGCCGACATCGACGCCGGCCAGCGCTCCGGCTACGAACGTCAGCGCGATGCCTGCCAGGAAGACGATGAGCACCCCGATGAACAGGGCGATGGCGATGGCCGCGAACTTCGCCACGATGTATCCACCGCGGCTCTCACCGCGCGCGACGACCAGTCGGAAGACGCCCCAGTTCCAGTCGGCTCCGGCGATCGCGCCGGCATAGGCGACCGCGAGGAGACTGCCGAGCAATCCGAACGCGAACTGGTCGATGACGGCGTAGGTCGAGGGGAACTCCAGGATGGCCGTCGATGTCCCGCCGCCCCGGTGGATCGAGAAACCGACGAGGACGTAGACCAGGGCCATGAAGCTGATGAGCAGGAGCAGCACGATGTAGCTGGCCCAACGCCGTCGGATCTTGAGCAACTCCGCGCGCAGCATGCGCATCAGCGCGACCCGCTCGGCGGTGCCTGGACCCAGGCGGGGCCGGCCGCGGTCGGGCCGCTCGCGCCCGCACCGGGTGCGGTCAGGGAAAGGAAGACGGACTCGAGATCGCTGGTCGATTCGAGACCGCTCGCAAAGATGTCGTTCTGGGCGAGGAGGCGGTTGACCTCGCCCGCGCGGTCGGGCGGGACCCGGACGACGATCCAGCCATCCTCTCGCTCGCCATACGCCGGGGCCTCGAGCTGTGGCGAGAACGGCGCCAGGACGGTCAGCGCATGTTCTGCGTCATTCGGCGCGATCCGTACACGCAGCAGCGCGGCCTCCTCCAGCAGTCGCTTCAGGGAGCCCTCCCGGATGAGCCGGCCGCGGTCGATGATGCCGATGACGTCGGCGAGCTGCTGGACCTCCGGCAGGATGTGGCTCGAAACCAGCACCGTCTTGCCCTGTGAGGTCAGGAAGCGCAGGAGCTCGCGCATCGCCACCGTGCCGGCCGGGTCAAGGCCGTTGGCCGGCTCGTCGAGCAGGAGCAGCTCAGGGTCAGAGAGGAGCGCCATGGCGATGCCGAGGCGCTGCTTCATGCCGAGCGAGTAGGTCTTGAGCTTGTCCGACTTGCGGTCGGTCAGTCCGACGAACCCGAGCACCTCGTCGATCCGTCGGGCACTCGTTGGCCCGCCGGTGGCGCCGATGACGCGCAGGTTGTCGCGTCCCGACAGGTAGGGGTAGAACGACGGTTGCTCGATGAGCGACCCGACGCTGAACAGCCGCCGCCGGTCACGCCACGAGTAGGCTCGACCGAACAGTTCGACCGATCCGGCGTTGGGCCGGATCAGGCCGACCAGGATGCGCATCAATGTCGTCTTGCCCGCGCCATTCGGGCCCAGGAATCCATACACGACGCCGCGTGGCACGGCCAAGTCGAGCCCCTGGAGGGCGACCCTCGATCCGTAGCGCATGACCACGCCGTGGGCGGCCACGGCCAGGTCCGACGTTGGTGGCGATGCGGGCGTCGAGGTGGGCGCCGGTACGGTCACCGTCACGCGGGCGTGCCAGAGTCGGTCCGACCCTCGCTCGTGACGCCGTCCCACAGCCCGGCATCCACGCGATCGCCGCGGCGCGGCGGCGGGACCTCGTAACCGAGTTCTCGGAGATGGGTGCGCGCCCGTTCGGTGGCCACGCGACCCTGCGGCGTCCGGTCGAGGAAACCGAGTTGCAGCAGGAACGGCTCGTAGACGTCCTCGATCGTCTCGACCTCTTCGGCCAGCAGCGCCGCGACCGCGGCCACGCCGACCGGGCCGCTGCCGAACTTCTGGGCAATCGCGGCCATCAGCTTGCGATCCGTGGTGTCCAGGCCGACCTCGTCGATCTCGAGGGCGCTCAGTGCTTCTTCGGCCAANNCCTCGATCGTCTCGACCTCTTCGCCGATGACCGCCGCGAGGGCGGCGCCCCCGACGGGCCCCGAAGCGAACTTCTGGACGATGGCCGCGAGAAGCCGCCGGTCAGTCGTGTCCAGGCCCTCACCGTCGATGTCCATGGCGGCCATCGCCGTCTCCGCCTGGGCGGCGCTGATGCGGCCGTCGCCGGTCACCTGGGCATGGTCGCGCACGCGGCGAAGGAGCCGGTTCACGACGCGCGGCGTGCCCCTCCCCCGCCTGGCGAGGATGACCACCGCCGCCGGCTCGATGTCCACCTTCAGGATGCCGGCCGAGCGCTCGACGATCTCGGCGAGTTCGTCCTGGCTGTAGTAGTCGAGCCGATGCACGGCGCCGAAGCGGTCACGCAGCGGTGAGCTGATGCGGCCGGCGCGCGTCGTCGCTCCGA
>PNAP01000071.1 GCA_003169735.1 Chloroflexota bacterium
GCAAAAGCCGAGACCGTCCGGTCATGAGCGGCGGACGGCGCCGTCGATCCGAGCCTCACGCGGTTGGTGGAACGGCCTGGCCCACGGGCGAGCCGATCAACAGGTCCCGCTCGATCTGGAGACGCATCCGGTACAGGACTTCCCATTCGGCGTAATCGACATCGAGGATCGCGAGCGTGGCGTCGATGGCGCGCAGCTCCTCGGTCAGGTCGTCCGAGCGCCCTGGCCGCCCCTCCTCGCGCGCCTTCCCTCGGGCCCGGACGACCGCCTCCAGCCGGTCTTCGACCGCCTGTGACTCTTTGGAGGTCGTCAGGTACGCGGCGGTCGCGGTCAGCCGACTCGCGATCGCGGCACGTGCGCGAGCCACGGCCACCTTCTGGCCTGAGATGGCGATGTCCGAGGGGTACAGCTCGACTTCTAGGACGGGCGAGTAGAGCGTCGTCAGCTCGTCCGGGACGAGTGCCCGAACGCCGCCGCCGGCGACCCGTCCGACCAGCCGCGCGGGTACCGCAAGGATGGCCGCTGCCGGCCGACGTTCGACCGTCAGGCCGGCCTGACGGAGGGCCTTCTCGAGGTCGTCGACCATGATCGTGTAGCCGCCGGGGTGGACCACGATCGGGATGTGCGCATCCGTCCAGCGACGGGCGAGGGTGCGGCCCTTGCGCACCACGCCCACGATGGCCAGGAAGATGAGGGTGAAGGCGAGCAGGAAGGCGATCGGGTAGCCCCGGAGCACGTGCCTCACCGCTTCGAGACCGGTCGGCCGGCTCCGTGCTTCAAGGATGAATAGCCCGCCGAGACCGACCAGCAGAGGCGTCACGAGTGCCCCGATCACCATCGCGAGACGCACCCAACTCTGGTCGATGAACCCGGGCAGCGGCAGCGCGGTCAGCAGGAACGTCCCCACGCTGGGCAGGATGATGCCGAGCAGCGTCACGACCCACGCGAGCGAACCCAGCGTGATCAATGACAGGAGCAACTGCTTCTGCCGGGGGACTCGTCCGAAGAGCAGCGTGCTGGCCCAGCCGAGCGCCGTCGTCAGCAGGCGGCCCGCCTGCTTGCCGATGGCCGCGATGAGCGCGGCAAGGAAGGCCATGTCTTAGCGCCAGCCGACTGCGGATGGCCGATGATCGGTCGTGGCTGGGCCTCTGCCGGCCGGCGGGCCAGTCACGCCCAGCCGGTGTTACCGGCGCCGACCACGGCCGCGCTGGCCCTGCTTGCGCGATGCCATCGCGACTCCGACCAATAGTGCCGGAGACAATGCCGCGAGGGTGACAAGACGCGGCGCGCCGGCCATCCACAGACCTGCCCCGACACCCAGCGAAAATGCCGCCAGGAGCTCGAGCCTCGGATCGGGCAACTCCTGGAGCATCCTCACGGACTCGGCAGCTCCCTCAGCGCCCGCTGACGCGATGCTGGGCAGCCGGGTCCCGACCTCGTCGGCGGTGGCCCGCGCACTCGCCAGCGCCGCTGCGACGCCGTCCTGCGCCTTCGTCGCAAGTTCGACGGCCGTGTCGATCACGGTCTTGGACGCATGGCTGCTGGCTTGACGGAGCTCGGAAGCGGTCATCGTGTGCTCCTCCATGACGAGATCTGGCGGCCTAGCCGGGGGCTCAGGTCGGTCAGTGCCGTCGCTTGGGTGCTGCGGTGTTGCGACCGGCCCGGCCTACGTCTCGCTCTCGTGCACGCTGACGCGTCTCAGCGGTCGCGGTCATCCTCACGGCGTTTCGTGTCCTTGGCTTCGCCGATCTTCCGTTCGAGCTTGCCCTTGTTCTTGTCGAGCTTGCCCGACACTTCGGTCGAGCGATCGCCGGTGATCTTGCCCGCCTTCTCCTTGAACTCGCCTTTGGCTTCGTCCAATTCGCCCTGCCTGCGATCGTCGGTCACGTCGTTGTCCTTCCGCTCTAGCAACAGATGGTGCAGCTCGACCATACACCCGGGACGACACGGCGGCGGTGCTTGGCAAGTCGGTGATCTTGGGTGATGCTCGTGACGGCATCGCAGGCGGGTCTGCCGGCGCCTATCCTCCAGGTCCCGATGTTGCTGAAGAGCACCGCGATCCAGAGCGCGCGGAAAACCGGGTTCCCCAGCGGCTGCCACGTGCCGGACGCGCGGAAGCCTGCGCCGTTCGCTATCGCCAGATCAGCCGTCGCTCATCCCCCCGCGTTGAACAGGCGCCCGACGGCGAACCCGATGGCCGCTGCCCCGAGACCGATGACGACCATTCGCATGCCACTCGTCCGCCAGTCACCGATGAGCGTGACCGCGGAGTAGACACCGACCGCGAAGAGAGCAAGGGCGCTCAGGGCGATAGCCACGATCAGAGCCGCGGTCCGATCCAGGAACAGGAAGGGCACGAGCGGGATGAGGTGCCCGATCAGCGTGGCGATCCCGATGACGCTCGCGACGCGGAGGATGGCCTGGTTGTCAACCGGCTGGAGGTGCAGCTCCTCGTCCATCATCGTCGCCAGCCACGTCTCGCGGTTGGCCGTGATCGTGGACACGACATCGTCGAGCAGCGCGCCCGTGAAGCCCTTGGCGGCGTAGATGTCGCGGATCTCCTGGCGCTCCGCCTCTGGCGTCGCTGCGATCTCGGCAGACTCACGGGCCCGTTCGGCGAGGTAGTAGTCCCGCTCCGAGATCGAGGACGTGTAGCCGACCGCGCCCATCGAGATGGACTCGGTGATCGCGGCGGCGAAGCCGGCGACGATGAGAACGGTCTCGGAACCGCCAGCGGCGATGACCCCCAGGATGATGCCCAGGATGTTGACAAGGCCGTCCTGCCCGCCGAGGATCACGTCTCGCAGCCAGTTCGTCTGCCGGTGGGCCTCGCGGTGCGGTGCGGCGCCGCCGACGGCGCTCTCCGTCGTGGTTCGGACTACGTGTCCGAGCCGGGTGGTCGGTCGACGGCCTGGCTCGGCGGTCATTGCCGCCCTCTCGTCGCTGGCGACCGGTCCATCACCCCGCGGCCGGTCAACGGTCCGCCGGATCGACCCGCGGCCGACGGTAGAGCCGGACGACGGCGCGGATGTCATGGTCCGAATCGTCGACGAGCGCCAGCCCGACGAGCTCGCGGGCGAGCGCGGTCAGCGGCACCGGGGCATCCTCCGCGTGGAACAGTTCGAGCGCGAGGTCGAGATCATCACCGACCTTGAACAGGTTGACGTCGCCATGCCCGGTGCGGGTCTTGGCGCGGCCGAACGCCCCTCGGATGGTGGCCATCTTCTCGCCCCGATCAAGACGGATACGGAACGCCGCCGACTTGTCCGCGTGCGCGTCGTTGATGGCCTTCTCGAGTGAGCGTTCAAGTTCGAGCCGGCCGAGTTGCCGAGGCGTCAGATCGCGCGATTGCGGCGGAGTGTCCAAGACGGCCGCGCTGACCTTGGTGACCTTCATCCATCCTTCCTGGCGCACGGATTGGCTCGTCACGATACCCCGTAGTGCCTGAGGCGCGAGCGGCCTCGTCCGGACCGGACTCGCAGTCTGACGAGGATCCTGAGCAAGGGACATGCGCTGAGCCGCATCGCCGTCTGCTTCGTCACACCTATCAGGAGGGCCCGGGCTTCCTGTTCCTGGCGACCCGCGGTGGCCGACCGCCCGAACGATCCGCCGACGAAGCGGTGCTGCACCGGGATGCGGGGGACCGTGCTCGTTGGCCGTGGGGTCATACTGGCCTCGCACCGGTGCGCGATCGCCATGCGTGCCCAGCAGGATCGGAGCTCCCGTCATGGCCGACGAACCATCCGACGAACCGCCCGAGTCCCCCCGGCTCACGGCCATCCTCGGCGAAAACGCCGTGACTGAGATCCACGCCATCGTTTCCGACGCGATCCAGGAACACGTAGACGCCGACGCTGAGCAGGCGTCCGAGACCTCGCACGAGGAAGAGGCCAAGCCGGAGACCGAATAGCGCGGTCATCGGTTAGCGAGCTCGAGCAGGACGTCGGCGTGGCACGGACGGGTCGGGTCATCCGGATCGCACCAGCAGGCCAGGTCGTGACCCCGCAGGGGTGCGAGCCAGGAACGATCGAGGGCAGCCCGCGCCACTGAGGGCAGGCTGTAGCGCGCCCCTCGATACGCCAAACGGAGCCCACGTGGCCCGGCGACGGGGCCAAACCGGCCCGCTCGACAGGAGTGGCACCCTATGCCGCCAATCCCTTCAAGAGTGACACCACATGCGCTCTCGACTGGTGTACGCGGTTCGATCGAGTGAGCGTGCGTCATGCCAGGCTATGCGTTGCCACCGCTGACACTGTATGAAGTAATGCACAGCAGCGACCGCCGCTAGACTTCGTGGCCATGTCCGTACCGGGTCCACTGAGCCGGCCTGAGGCCGAGGCGCTCCTTCACCACGCATCCGAGCTCGCCGATGCCGGCGAGTACGACCAGGCTGCCGCGTTCTACGCGCGACTGGTGGGCAACGCCGACCCCGAGATCCACGTCGTCGCGCTGCTCGGCCTGGCCGAGGCGCGCTATCGGTTGGACAACGAACCCGGAGCGCTCCAGGCATGGATCACCGCCACGCAGGCGCCCGAGACGAGCAACACGTGGCGGGCGTGGAAGGCGCTCGCGGCGGCGCGCGTGCGCGAGGGCGATCTCCCGGGTGCCATACGGTGCTACCGCGAGGCGCTCCGCCGAGCGCCGGCCGACGAGCGGGCCGAGATCTCCGGGCGCCTCGGCTGGTTGACCAAGGAGCAGGGCTCAGGGCGGACGGCCGAGCGCTATTTCAGTCGCGCTCGGGTCGGTGGGTTGACGCCGCCATACGCCACGTACGCCATCCTGGCCGTGACGATCGTCATCGGCGTGCTGTCACTGACCGTCAGGGGACAGGCCGACTTCTGGTACGGCCTGTTCGAACTCAAGAAGACCGGCCCCGACAGCGTCGCGTCCGGCGAGTGGTGGCGCCTCGTGACGGTCGTGCTCGTCCACGACGACCAGAGCTTCCTCCACCTTGCCTTCAACATGTACGCGCTCTGGATCGTCGGGCCGATCGTCGAGGCGCTCTACGGCTGGCGACGTTTCATCGCCTTCTACGTCCTGACCGCCGCGGCAGGGTCAGCAGCGAGCTACCTCTTCAATACCAGCGATGCGGTCGGTGCCAGCGGCGCCATCTTCGGCCTGTTCGGCATCCTCTTCATGGCCGATCGCGTCCACAAGCCGGCGCTCCTCCAGAACGCCCGCAACCTGAGTACCCAGATCGGCATCCTCATCGTCATCAACCTGGCCATCGACGTGTACATCCCGGGCATCGACATCACCGCCCACATCGGCGGCGTCCTGGCCGGTCTGTGGCTCCNNCCTCCTGATCGCGCCGCGTTCCCTGCCGGCGCCCGGCTATCGCCGGCCCATCGCTCCCGGGCCGATGACAGGGGTCGTCCTGCCGGCCCAGGCGCCTCGGGCCCCCACCGCCCTGGCCGGCGGTTCCGCGGCGCTCCTCCAGTTGGCCGGCGTACTCGCCCTGGTCGGGGTCATCGCGATCTTCGTGGGGTTGGGTCCGGCGCACTGAGCAGGTCGCGGCGATGCCCGAAGCGGTCGATGATCCGGTAGAAGTTGCGCTTGGACAGGCGGGCGCGTTCCGCTTCCGAGAGCGCGTTCCATTCACGATGCTCATGCCGCGCGACCGGCAGGTCGAGCGCAACCGCCCGCCGCGGCGCCGCGCCTTCGCCCTCATCGCGCAGGACGAGGCTCCACCACAGGTCCAGGTTGCGATAGAAGCGGAACCGCTCGTCGAGCGGACCGCGGGCGGCGAAGTCAGCGCGGCGAAACGCCAGGCAGTAGCCCTCGATGGCGTCGACGTCGCCGGCTGGCGCGCTCTCGAAGTGGCGCAGGTCGCCCGATCGGACGCCGAAGGCGCCGACGACCGCGACCGACGGGTCGGCGAGAGCCGCCGCGAGCGGCGTGACGACATCCGACGTGGGCTCCGCGCTGGAGTCAAGGACGATGACCACGGGCCCGCTGGCGCGGCGGATCCCGATGTCGAGTGCCGCAGCGGATCCGAGCCGCGCACTCGTCCACACCACCTCCGGCGGGTTGCCGGCGACCTTCGCAAGCTCGCCTTCGAGGGCGGTCGCCTGCTCCTCTGAGGGCGCATCGGCCACGATGACCACCGATGTCCCGTCGGGGGCCGTCGCGCTGAGCGCATCGAGCGCTCGCGCCAGATCGGTCGGCCAGTCGGTCGCCACCAGCACCACCGTGGCCAGGCCGGTCGGTGGGTCGGCCAGGCGCGAGGGCACCGAGGCGCTCGAGCCGTGGCGGATCCGGGCATCGTCCACCAGGTCGGGCGGGTGGGCCGGCTCGAGGTTGAAGTCGACCCCGTGGTCGATGACCTTCCAACCCGCCTCCTCGATCTGAGCCCTGAGCGTGTCGGCCGTCGCCCAGTCGCGTCGGGCCCGCGCGTCCGAACGGTCGCGGGCCAGCGCTTCGATGGCAGCCGGTGCGATAAGGCTCACCGAACGAGGATAGTCGCCCTACTCTGTATGGCCTGTGAGCCGATCATTGCGCGCCGTCCTTGCCGGCACCTTCCTGCTGCGATTCGCCAGCGGCATCACGGGCGGGCTCCTCGTCTTCTATCTCAAGGGCCTGGGGGCTTTCGGCGGCGAGACGATCACGCCGTTCACCTTCGGGCTCGTCCTATCGACGTTCTACGTGACGGAGCTGACGCTCTCGCCCATCTTCGGCGTGCTCTCGGACCGCATCGGCCACCACCGCATCATGGAGATCGGCCCGATGTTCGGCATCCTCGCGGCGATCATCACCGGGCTCACGGTCAACCTGTGGATCCTCGGCGGGACGCGACTCCTCGAGGGCGCGTCGACGGCAGCGAGCGTGCCTTCTGTGCTCGGTTTCGTGGCCGTCGCGACTCAGGGCGACGAGTTGTTGCGCGGCCGGATCTCGGCGCGCTTCGAAGCCGCCACCGTAGCGGGAGCCGGCGGCGGGGTCGCCGCGGCCGGGGTGCTCTGGAACTTCCTCGGGCGCGACGCCTTCTTCGTGAACGCCGGGTTCTACGTCATCGCGCTGCTCGTCTATCGGTACGGCGTGTCGGCCGCGGATGCCGGACGCGACGCGGCGATGGTCAAGACGCGGCCGGCGGGACCCTCGCCGATCGCCCGCTACGCGAAACTGCTGCGCAGCTCCCATGTCTGGCTGCTGGCGCCCACCTGGATCGCCCTGAACGCGGCGCTCGGTCTGTACACGTCGCAGACGCTCTTCCAGCTCATCGGTGGCCCCGATCCGCGCTTCCCCGATCAATTCCTGGTGGGCGGCTTCGCGCCGCTCGAGATCAGCGGCGGCTTCGTCGTCGCGGGGGTGGTGTTCTTCGGTGGGATGGCCTTCTGGGGCGACCGATTCAAGCGCTTCCAGCGCACGACGATCATCACCTACGGCCTCGGCGGCGGCGCGGTCCTGGCGGCGACGGGCCTGGTCATCAATCACAGCGGCGGCGTCGATGCGCTGTTCCGTCTGCCGGTACTGCTGGTCGCCGGAGGCGGGCTCTTCGTCCTGGCCGGTGCGACGCCGGCGGCCATCGGGCTCCTGGCCGACATGTCCGAGCACTTCCCCGACGACCGCGGCGCGCTGATGGGCCTGTACAGCGTCTTCTTCAGCTTCGGCGCCATCATCGGCCTCCTGCTCGGCGGAGCCGTGGCCGACTGGGGAGCGCTCGACGGCATCTTCCTGGCCACGCTCGCGCTGCTCGTGATCGCCCTGATACCGCTCTCGCTGCTGCGGCGATTCGAGTCGTCGTTCGCGGCGCCCGTCGAGGAATCGGCATAGGGCCCGTCTATCATCGGGCCGGCATGGATCTCCCGACCGGCACCGTGACCTTCCTATTCACCGACATCGAGGGTTCGACGCGCCTGCTCCAGCAACTCGGCGACGGGTATCGCGATGTCCTGGAGGCGCACGCAGCGATCATCCGGGATCGGGTCGCGGCGCACCAAGGCATGGTGGTCTCGACCGAAGGCGATGCCTTCTTCTGCGTCTTCGCGAGTGCCACGGCAGCGGTGGCGGCGGCCGCCGACATCCTGCGAGGTCTGTCCGCTCATGCGTGGCCGCCCGGGGTCGCGCTCAAGGTGCGTGCCGGACTCCATACCGGCGAGGGGCAACGCGGCGGCGATGACTACGTGGGCATCGACGTCCATCGCGCGGCTCGCGTGGCGGGCGCCGGCCATGGTGGTCAGATCGTGCTGACCAGCACGACCCGTGAACTCGCCGCGCCGACGCTTCCCGACGGCCTCACGCTGCGCGATCTCGGACGGCACCGGCTCAAGGATCTGATCGAGCCGGAGCACCTCTTCCAGCTCATCGTGGCCGGACTGCCCGCCGCGTTCCCCCCGCTCCGCTCCATCGATGCCCGGCCGAACAACCTGCCGGCGGACATCACCAGTTTCGTTGGCCGGCAAGCCGAGGTGGCGGCCGTCCTGGAGCTCCTTGCCCGGAACCGCGTCGTCACGCTGACCGGGCCAGGTGGCACCGGCAAGACGCGGCTGAGCCGCCGCGTGGCCTGGGAGGCGCTTGCCTCGTTCGAGGACGGTGCCTGGTTCGTGGATCTCTCGGCGATCACCGATGCGTCGCTCGTGGCGTCCGCCATCGGCAGCGTGCTGAACGTGCTGGAGCAGCCCGACATCCCCATCGGCGACGCCCTCAAGTCCTTCCTCGCCCCTCGGCATGTGCTGCTCGTGCTGGACAACTTCGAGCAGGTCACGGACGCGGCCTCGGTCGTCGCCGAGCTCATCGCCGCCGCCCCGCGCCTGGTCGTCCTCGCCACGAGCCGGATCCCGCTCCATATCTACGGAGAGCAGGAGTACCCCGTGCCGCCCCTCGGCCTGCCCGCCGGCGGAGAGGGCGCTGATGGTGCCGCGGATCTCGATGCCGTCACGAACAGCGAATCGGTCCGGCTGTTCGTGGAGCGTGCCCGCGCCGCCCGTCCCGATTTCCGCCTCGGCCCCGATGACGCGGCGTGCATCGCCGCGATCGTGGCACGCCTCGATGGCTTGCCGCTGGCCATCGAGCTTGCCGCGGCACGCGTCAAGTTGCTGCCGCCACGGGCGCTATCGGAGCGCCTCGACCGCTCGCTGACGCTGCTCGCCTCGACCTCGTCCGACCTGCCGCCGCGGCAGCGCACCCTGCGCGGCGCGATCGACTGGAGCTACGACCTGCTCGACGAGCCCGATCGCGACCTGTTCGGCCGACTGGCCGTCTTCATGGGCGGCTTCACCCTGCCCATCGCCGAGCAGGTGACCGGCGCGGCGCTCGACGGTCGGCCGGAGCTGGACGTGATGACCGGCGTCGAGTCGCTGCTCGACAAGAGCCTGCTGCGGGCGTCGCAGGCGGATCATGCCAGCGAGGTGCGACTGCTGATGCTCGAGACGATCCGCGAATACGCCACCGAACGCCTGACCGCATCCGGCATGACCCATCTGCTGCGCCGGCGTCACGCGGAGTCCTACATCGCCCTGGCCGAGGCGGCCGAACCGCATCTCCTCGACAAGGAGCAGCGTGCCTGGCTGGAGCGGCTGACGAGCGAGCACGACAACATCCGCGCGGCCTTGGCATGGGCGATCGAGGCCGAGGAGCCCGTCTGCGGGCTGCGCATCGGCGGTGCCGTGTGGCGCTTCTGGCACCAGCGGGGCCACCTGCGCGAAGGGCACGAGTGGCTCAAGCGGCTGATGGCGATGCCAGGCGCGGACGCCGATGCGCGGGTGCGCGTGCGGGCGCTCATCGCCGACGGCGGGCTCGTCTACTGGCTGCGGGACTACGATGGCGCCTTCGACCGCTACAACGAGGCGCTCCGGCTCGCCACGGCGAACGGCGATGACCAGGGTGCGGCCGATGCCACCTACAACCTCATCTGGATCTACGGTATCCGGGGCGACACGGAGACCGGGCTGGCCATGTTCGATGACGCCGAGCGGCGGTACCGGGCGCTCGGCGACGAACTCGGATCGACGCGCATGCGCCTGATGGCGGGCATCCAGACCTACCTGGCAGGTGACTGGATCCGTGCCCGCCAGGACTTCGAGCAGGCGCGCGACCGCTTCGAAGCGCTCGGCCAGCGGTACGAATTGGGCGACATCGAGGTCGGCATCGGGGAGACGTACCTCAACACGGGCGAGCCCAGACGGGCGTTGGCGGAGTACGAGGCGGGGCTGCAGGTCTTCGCCGAAGCCGGCAACCTGTCGGGCATCGCGATGGCGCTCCAATCGGTGTCGGTCGCGACGCTCGAGATGGGCGAACCCGGGACCGCCGTCCGGTTTGCCGGCGCCGCCCATCGCATCGAGGAGCGACTCGGCGGATCGGCGCCGCGCGAACTGGCGCGGGTCTTCTTCGGCCCGGAGCAACGCGCCCGCGCCATCGCGGCGATCGGCGACGACGCGTTCGAGCGATCATGGGAGGAGGGGCGTTCGATGGATGTCGTCGATGCGCAGGCACTCCTGCGTGACCTTGCGATGACGAGCGACTGACGTGGAGCACGGCAACTTCATCGCCGGTGAGTGGTGCGCCAGTGGCACCGGCGAGACGTTCGAATCGGTCAATCCGGCTGACACGCGCGACGTCATCGGGCGATTCCAGGCCTCCGGCCCGGCTGACGTGGCCGAGGCGATCCGTGCCGCCGACTCGGCGCTGCCGGCGTGGCGCGCGACGCCGGCGCCGAAGCGCGGCGAGATCCTCTACCGCTTCGGCGCGCTCATGGCGGAGCACAAGGAACGGCTCGCGGGGGCCATGACGCGCGAGATGGGCAAGGTTGTCGCCGAGGCACGCGGCGACGTCCAGGAGGGCATCGACATCGCGTTCCTGATGGCCGGGGAGGGCCGGCGGATGTTCGGCGACACCGTCCCCTCCGAGTTGCCCGACAAATGGGCGATGTCCATCCGCCAGCCCATCGGTGTCGCGGGCATCATCACGCCCTGGAACTTCCCGATGGCCATCCCGTGCTGGAAGATGATGCCGGCGCTGGTCTCGGGGAATGCCGTCGTCTTCAAGCCCGCGACCGACACGCCCCACTGCGCCGTCCTCCTGGTCGAACTGATGGCAGAGGCCGGCTTCCCGGCGGGCACGGTCAACCTCGTGACCGGGTCGGGCGAGGCTGTGGGCATGCCCATCGTCGAGAGCCCGGATGTGCCGGTCATCAGCTTCACCGGCTCGACCGACACCGGCCGGCGGATCGCGGCCGTCGCCGCGCGGCGGCTGAAGCGCCTCTCCCTGGAGCTCGTTGTCAAGAACGGCATCGTGGTCATGGACGACGCCGATCTCGATCTCGCGGTCGATGGCATCGTCTGGTCGGCGTTCGGTACGACCGGCCAGCGCTGTACGGCGTGTTCGCGGGTCATCGTCGCGGACGCCGTGGCCGACGAGCTGCTCGACCGACTGGTGGCGCGGACGGCGGCGCTGCGGCTCGGCCCGGGCAACGACCCGGAGACCGACGTAGGGCCGCTCATCAGCCGAGCGGCATCGGAGAAGGTCGCGCGCTACGCGGAGGTCGCCGCGCGCGAGGCCGAGATCGTCCAGGGCGGCGCCGTGGCCACCGATCGCGCCGGGCTCGAGCACGGCCACTTCTTCGAGCCGACCATCGTCGACCGTGTCCGGCCGATGGACCGTCTCGGCCAGGAGGAGATCTTCGGTCCACTGCTGTCGATCATCCGCGTGGCCGACTACGGCGAGGCGGTGCTGGCACTCAACCAGACGCGCTACGGCCTCTCGTCGAGCATCTACACGGCCGATGTGAACCTCGCCTTCCAGGCGATGCGCGACTTCGAGACGGGCATCGTCTATGTAAACGCGGGCACCATCGGCGCCGAGACGCACCTGCCGTTCGGCGGCTGGAAAGGCACCGGCAACGGCCACCGCGAGGCCGGCCACGTCGCGCTCGACACCTTCACCGAATGGAAGTCGATCTACATCGACTACTCCGGCCACCTCCAGCGCGCCCAGATCGACAACCAGCGCGCATGAAGACCGACGATGCGTCCAGCGAAGCCATCACCAGGGTGATGGAGTCGGCCATCCGCCTCGGCGTCGAACTTGACGAAGGCGAAGCGGCAGCGTGGGTCGCGGCGATGGAGACCGAAGCGACCGGCGGCGATGTGGTCGTGGATGTCAATACCGGCGTCTACGGACACCGGGTGACGATGCTCGACTTCACGCCGCAGGACCTGGCTCGCTTCCGCGAGATGGCCAAGATCGTCGGTTTCGAGGACCGGCCGCCGCAGGTCCTGACCGCGCTCTCCATCTCAGGCTCGGCGGCTCAGAGCAAGATCAACGCCTACCCGGCCGACTGCGACTTCTTCGAGCGCGTCCACATCACCGCCGACACGCGCGCCGAGGCTTGCGCCATCCTTGCCGACCTGATCCGAGAGAAGGCCATCGACACCGCCAGCGGGCCGAGTCACCGGCTCTGGGAGGTGAAATTCGGCTCGCACCCGGTCGATGCCACCAAGGCCGCCAAGGCGGTGAGGGCCGGCTCGCCGATGTCCTGGTCGATCGAGGAGATCCGGGCGGGCCAGATGGCGGTCACCGTCGCCGATGGCTCGACGCGCGTCTACACGTGGCAGGACGCTTCGCGCGATCCGGGCTGGTGCAAGCTCGACTGGGTCATCGCCGACAAGGAGCGCGGCCGGTTGGCCAACGCGAGCAACGTCCTCGATCCGACCTGGCAGGCGCCCGACGGCAAGATCGTGCCGCTCGACGGCTTCCTCGATCCGTACTTCCAGGAGGTCTACCTCGACGCCGAGTCGATCCCGATCTTCTCGCGGCTGGTGAAGGAGCTCTCGGCCGATGCCGTCGACGACTATGTCGAGGCGCTCGAACACGAGGTCTGGAAGTACGCCATCCAGGAGGAGAACTACGGGAAGGCCGCGCGGCGCATGTACAACGTCTTCCGCATGAACGGCCACTATGCCGAGGCCGCGTACCTGCGCGAACTCTTCGACGAGCCGGTGACCGCGCTGTACCAGGTCGCGGCGCTCATCCGGACGCTGGAGGACGCATCCGGGTCAGGTGACCTCTTCGACACCGAGACGATGGTCGCCCAGGTCGACCGTCTCATCATGTCGGCCATCCAGGCGCTCGATGGGCCGGCCGAGGCCGAGATGGTCGGCCACCTGCTGCGGTTACGCGATGCCCTGGCTGCGCGCGAGGCACGCTCCGAGGAAGAGACCGATCTCTCGGGAGTCCGCACGGCCGCGATGGATGCCGTGAACGCCTACTTCAAGCGCATGCTCCGCTCGGTCCCGGAGATCGACGCCTACCTCGTCGAGCTGGAGCGGCGCGCTCCCTGAGGGCAGTGGCCGCGCCCGTGCTGATCCGGGCTCAGTGTCGGTCGGCGGCCTCGCGGGTCGCGGCCAAGCTTTGGCGCAGCGCTCGGTCGAAGATGGGGCCGTCACTCGAGACGCTGAAGAAGCTGAAGCCTGCGTCTCGGTAGAGGCGAACGTGGTCGGGCTGCCAGAGGAGCGTCCCGGCGGCCTTGCCATGGGCACGTGCCGCTGCGCCGATGCGCCGGATGGCCGCGACGTAATCCTCATGGTCGATCAGGCCGCGCACGCCGAGCGCGTGGCTGAGATCCGCCGGCCCGACGAATAGGACGTCGGCGCCATCGACGGCCGCGATCTCCTCGACTTCAGCGACCGCCTCGCGTGTCTCGATCTGGAAGATGCCCACCATCGCCTGGTTCTTTGCGTCGACCGATGCGTGGCCACCCGCCCCGTAGTCGAGCCCGCGCGTCGGCAGCGCGACACCGCGCCGGCCACCAGGCGGGAACCGCATCCAGCTGACGATCTCGCGCGCCTCCTCAGCATTCGAGACCTGCGGCACGACCAGGCCGCGAGCGCCGAGGTCGAGCGCGCGGCCGATGCGCAACCGCGATGCCTGCTCGACGCGCACAAGGGGCACAGCCGGCGTTCCCTCGACCGCCAGCAGCATCGGCAGCAGGCCCGCCTCGCCGACGCTGCCGTGTTCGAGGTCCAGCACGATCCAATCGAAGCCTGCCCGGCCGCTGATCTCGGCGACCATCGGCGAGCCCATGCCGACCCATGTGCCGAACAGGAGCTCGCCCGCCAAGACATGCTTGCGAAAGGTCGAGTCGGTCGTCATCAGTCCGCCAATGGTAAGGCAGCCAGCGCCGCTCGCTGGAGCATCGATGCCATTTCGGCCGCTGATGGCCGAGCCGCTGGTATCCTTCTCGCCTTCGTGGGCCGCTAGCTCAATGGTAGAGCAGCTGACTCTTAATCAGCTGGTTCAGGGTTCGAGCCCCTGGCGGCTCACCAACCCACGACGACCACTCCAACGCGCTGCGATCTACCGCGAGTCAGTGTCAACGAAACCACGACAGCCCCACGAAAGGGCTCCCACCGTGAAGCTCGTCCGGCTCCCAGCGCTCATCCTCTCCGCGTTCGTCGTCGCGATGTCGGTGGTGACCGTAGCGCCGTCCACCGTCGCTGGCGTGTCGTGTCCGTGGATGGACACGTCGCATACGGCCGCTCAGCGAGCCAACTCGCTGCTGTCGGCGATGAGCCTCGACGACGAGATCGCGATGGTCCACAACTCCGACGACAAGTGGTCGTACTACGGCGCCGTCGGGCACATCGCCGGCAACGCTCGGCTGTGCATCCCCGATCTGGTCATGAACAACGCGGGCCAGGGCGTCGGCGGAAAGCAGGTGGATACGACGGCGTTCCCGGCGCCCATCGCCCAGGCGGCCACCTGGGACCCGACTCTCGAGGAGGACTTCGGCGCGCATCTCGGGAAGGAGGCCTGGAAGAAAGGCACCAATGTGCTGCTGGCGCCTGGCCTCGACACGGGACGGGTCCCGATGAACGGACGGAACTTCGAATACTTCGGGGAGGATCCGTACCTGGCCGGTGTCACCGCCGCCGCCGAGGTCACGGGTCTCCAGTCCCAGCACGTCATCGCCACCCTGAAGCACTACCTGATGAACGACCAGGAGACGAATCGGACGACGGTCTCGGCGGACGTCAGCGAGCGCGTCATGCAGGAGATCTACCTGCCCGGTTTCCAGGCGGCCGTGGATGCCGGCGCCGGATCGGTGATGTGCTCCTACAACAAGGTCAACGGCATCTACGCCTGCCAGGCGACGAAGATCCTCACGAACGACCTCAAGGATGCATTCGGCTTCAGCGGATTCGTCATGTCCGATTGGCGCGCCACCCACTCCACCGTTCAGTCGGCGAACAACGGGCTCGACATGGAGATGGGTTCGACCGTCGGGCCGTACTTCACCGGAGCCCTCAAGACAGCCGTCCAGCACGGCGAGGTCCCGCGGGCGCGCCTCGACGACATGGTCTTCCGGATCCTGAGAACGATGTTCCGCGTGGGCCTGTTCGACCATCCGACGCCCGCAGAGCCAAGCGCGAGCCACGCCAACGCCGAGACGACGGGGGAGATCCAATTCGCGCGGACGATCGCCGAACAGGGCATCGTCCTGCTCAAGGATCGTGGGGGCCTCCTTCCGCTCACCGGCACCGGCCAGTCCATCGCCGTCATCGGCGAAGCGGCCTCAGGGGCCGGCGCGCTCAAGATCTACAACGGCGCTGGAAGTGCCCACGTTCCGCTGTTCGGCTCCAAGTCGGACGTCGTCACTGGCCTGACCGGGATCACGCAGCGCGGCGCGACGAACGATGACTCGGTAACGTATTCCAGCGGCCGATCCATCCCGGCCGCAGTGTCTGCCGCGGCGGCGGCGGATGTCGCCATCGTCTTCGCGTACGACGTCTCGGGCGAAGGCGTCGATCTGCCCAGCCTCGACCTGGACCAGGCGTCCGGTTCGTGCGGCAAGGGCGGCTGCACGTACCAGGCCTCGCGCCAGAACGAGCTGATCGCCGCGGTCGCCGCCGCGAACCCCGACACCGTCGTCGTCCTCAACACCGGCGGCCCGGTGCTGATGCCATGGGCGGGCAAAGTCAGCGGCATCGTCGAGGCGTGGTATCCGGGTGAGCAGATGGGCAAGGCGATCGCGCGGGTGCTGTTCGGTGATGTCGATCCGAGCGGCAAGCTGCCGGAGACCTTCCCGCGCAAGATGGCGGACCTCCCGACGCGCACGGCGGCGAGGTACCCGGGTGTGAACGGACACGCGACCTATTCCGAGGGGCTGCTCGTCGGCTACCGCTGGTATGACCAGAAGCAGATCACGCCGCTCTACTGCTTCGGCGATGGGCTGTCGTATACCACCTTCGACTACTCGGGTCTGAAGGTCATCAAGGCCTCCGGTGGTGGCGCGACCGTCTCGTTCTCGGTCACCAACAGCGGCAAACGAAGCGGCGCCGAGGTGCCGCAGGTCTACGTCGCCTTCCCGTCGGCGGCCGGTGAGCCGCCTCTACAACTCAAGGGTTTCGACAAGGTCTCGCTCGCGCCGGGAGAGACCAGGAAGGTGACCATCGGGCTCGACAGCCGCGCGTTCAGCTACTGGGGAGCGTCGGGCTGGACGGTGACGGCCGGGAAGTACGGGATCAACGTCGGCAGCTCCTCGTGCGATATCCGGCTGCAGGGCCAGATCACGATGGCCGGCTAACGCCGGCCATCGACCACGCCGCGGCGCCTGGCCGCGAATCGAGGCGCCCCGACAATCGTCCATACTCAGCATCCGCACAACGGCGCGCCCTCTCCGTCGCGGGTCCATCGTCAGAACCCTGTGAGGGTCGGCCAGTGTCGAAGGTCGCGACCGTTACCACGCTCCGGGGTCCGCTCCGTCCGACCCTCGAGTTCGTGGCCTACCACCGCAATGTCGGCGTCGCCGAGGTCATCATCTTCTTCGATGACCCCACCGATCCGGCCATCGAGGCCCTGCGAGGCTGGCCCGGTGTGACCACCGTGCCGATGGACGCGGCGTACCGGGCGGCCGTCGGCATCACCTCGACCGATTCGCTCGAGGCTCGCCAGCAGACCAACACCACGCGGGGTCGGGTGATGGCTCGGGAACTGGGATGCACGTGGACCGTGCATATCGACAGCGACGAGCTGCTCCACGCTCCCGGCGGCCTGCCCGGGGCGTTCGACGCCGTACCGCCGTCGAGGCAGGCGGTACGCGTGCCGGTCATCGAAGCGGTCCCGGCGCGCGTCGACGATGCCGATCCGTTCCGGACCGTTGACACGTTCCGCGTGCCCGTCGCAGGAGCTCGGCGGCGCCTGGCGGAGGTCCTGGGCGGCGGGGACGCCTTCTTCGCCGGGAAGTACCTCCGCGCTCACGCCCTGGGCAAGCCGGCCATCCGAACCGACGCCGAGGTCGTCCGGTTCGTCGGCCAGTTCCCGGCCTTCGCGGCCACCGGAAAGCGCCTCAAGAAGGGGCTGCCACCCATGGCGGGCGTCCGGTTGATGCACCACGACGCCAGCAATCTCGCTGTGTTCATCCGCAAGTGGGGGTGGCGCCTCGACGGCACGGCAAACGCTCAGCTGATGGCCGGGAGCCGCCAGGCGCAGTACGAGGCGTTTGCCGCGGTGGCCGGCGATGACGCCGCCGTCGAGCGGCTCTATCGCCGCCTCTACATGCTGGGTCGACGGGAGCGCATCGTGCTGCGCGCCCTCGGCTTGCTGACGACCGTCCGACTCGATCAGCGACTCTTCGATCCTCCGGATCCGCCCGATGGGCGCGACGGCCGACCCACCTAGCGCCTGTCCAGCCTTCGGAGCTACCCCGCGAGGGGCAGTCGCTCCAGCAGTACCAGCAGGGGCCGCGTCTGGGTGGCCGGTGTCTGGACGACCGGCAGGCGCAGCCAATCCACGCCGGCCGGCCCGGCTCGGTAGCGTCCGTTCCAAGCGCGGGCGGAGATCTCGCTGAGACCCATCGTCGCGACGGCCGCGGCCAGCGTCACGCCTTCGCCGCGCAGCCCCCGGCTGGCCACGCACAGTCGGCCGTCGCGAAGGACGGAGATGAGACGCGCGCGGCGCTCGTAGAACGGCCGCTCGGTCAGCGCCAGGCCGTCGACCCATACCAGGTCCGATGCCACGAAGGCCGCCTCGCCCCCGGCGGCCGCCGGATCGGCCAGGCGTCGCCGCAGCAGGTCGGCATCGGGCCGCCCCTCATCGTCGAGGACCAGCAGCGTGCCGTCGAGCACGACACCGTCGGCCGCGAGCTGAGCAGCGATGACCGCCAGTTCAGGGAAGGTCGCGAGCGGGTCGACCAGGTGGTCGGTCTGCAACCGCAACCGGCCGCCTTCGACGAAGGCGAATGCTCGTGCGCCCGGCCACCACGGCTCGAAGAAGTACTCCCCGTCGTCAAATGGCACCTCAGCGGGGGAGGGGCTCATCGGCACGATCCGTGCGGGCAGAGCCGCGACCAGGGGCGAGACCGCCTCGGTCCCCTCATCACCGTCGAGGACAAGCCGGAGCTGATCGCTCGAGTCGGTGGCCGTTCGCGTCCGACGAGCACCCGCCATGGCGGGTCAGGCCGACTTGCGCTTGCGCTCCGTGGCGCGCGACGCCGCGGCCGACGTGGTCGGCGGCTTGGCGGCGCTGCCCTTGGGCGTGGCTGGAGCCGCCTGCTTGGCGCTGCGCGATCGGCGCGCCTCGGCGACCGACGTCGGGGCCTCGGTGCGAGCGGCGGGCTTCGCGGCAGGAGCGTCCGCGCCACCGGCCGCTCGAGACTGGCGCGCCGCGGCGACGCTCGCCTCGAGCACCGCCATCAGGTCGGTCAGCTTGCTCGCCTGCGGCATCGGCTCCGGCTCGGCCATCGGCTGACCATCGATCTTGGCCTGGATGACGCGCATCAGGGCCTCGCGATAGTCGTCGTGGTACTGGGCGGCGTCGAATACACCGGTCATCGCCTGGACCAGTTGAGTGGCCATCTGGATCTCGGCCGGTTTGAACTCGTATTCGGCCTCGGGCAGCTCCAGTTCACCCAGTTCGCGCACCTCGTCCGGCCAGTAGAGCGTGGAGAGGAGCATCGTCGTGCTGTACGGGTCAAGGGCGGCGAGCATCTCGCGATCTTTGAGGACGATCTTGGCGATGGCCTGCAGGCCACTCTCCTTGAGGACCGACTTCAGCAGGTAGAACGCCTTGCGGCCGATCGCCTCCGGCTCGAGGTAGTAGGCCTGCTTCACGAAGGTCGTGCCGTACTGGCCCCGATCCGCCTCGACGAACTGCTCGATCTCGATGGCCCGGATGGTCTTGAGCGGCACGGACTCGAGGTCGCCTTCCTCGATGATCACGTATTGGCCCTTGGACCATTCATAGCCACGGACCGTGTCGGTGCGCGAGATCTCGCCGTGCTCCGGACAGTGCGTCTTCATCTGGATACGGCGCAGGCACGGCACCGTCGTGCCGCCCTCCTTCGCGTCCTTGTGGAGCAGGTTGAATGAGAGCCCGCCCCGCGGCTCGGTCGCCAGGTAGAGCTTCACCGGGATCGTCACGAGGCCGAATTGGATCGCACCGCGCCACATCGCTCTGGCCATGGCTGCGAGGATAGCCGCCGCATGCAAGTCCCGCCGATGCGGCTATCCTCCTCGATCGAGCAGTGAGGCACCTCGTCCTGGTCTTTTCCGCGTGCGGGGCGATGCTCATGGGCTGCACCGGCGTGCCCGTGGTCATCGGTCCCTCCGTCACGCCCTCGACGCGGGCGACCGAAACGGCAACCGATCCGAGCGTGAGCCCCCAGTTCTCGGGCATCGAGCCGACAGCGGAGGCGGGACCCATCCGGTACGTGGCGCTCGGCGACTCCTACACCATCGGCACGTCGGTGATGGCCGATCAGCGCTGGCCGAATCAGCTCGTCCAGCAGCTTCGGCCCGACTACGACCTGCAGCTGGCCGCCAACCTCGGCGTCAACGGCTACACGTCGGCCGACCTGATCACCTACGAGCTGCCCCAACTGGAGAGCCTGGATGCCGGCTTCCTGAGCCTGCTCATCGGCGTCAACGACGTCGTCCAGAAGGTGCCTGCCCAGGACTACCGAGACAACCTCGAATCGATCTTCGCCTCGCTGCTGGCCAAGGTCCCGGCGGATCGCATCTTCGTCGTCTCGACGCCGGACTACACGCTCACGCCGCAGGGCGCCGCCTACGGCGACCCGACCAAGCAGAGCGAGCGCATCGAACGCTTCAACGAGATCCTCAGCGACGTCGCCACGGAGAAGGGCATCCTGTACGTCGACATCAGTCCGGTCGCCGATCAGGTGACCGAGGATCCGACGCTGGTCGCCTCGGACGGACTCCACCCGAGCGGCAAGCAGTACGCCGGATGGGTCGAGATCATCGCCGCGCAAGTGCGCGCGATGCTGGCCAAGTCGCCCTAGAACGCGCCGCCCTGCTACCCTTAGCGCCACTTGCGACCGGTCCCGTGAGGCCGGGTGCGTCGGCACTGTGAGGCCGAGCAAGGAGGACCCTTGACGACGCTGTCCATCGACCACCGCCCCGCGCAGGACGGTGGTCGTTCCGCATCCAGGATGCATCGACTGCCCGTGCCGGCCGACAGTGTCGTCGATCCGCGCATCGGCAGCGCTGGACTGGCCCTGCTGGCACTCGAGGACGGCACTGTCTTCGCCGGACATGCCTTCGGAGCGCCCGTGGCATCGGGCGGGGATCTCGTCGTCAACACCAGTCAGACCGGTTACCAGGAAGTCTGCACCGACCCGTCGTATGCCGGGCAGCTGGTGGTAATGACCTACCCGCTCATCGGCAACCACGGTCGCCTCGCGCACGATGATCAATCGACCAGGCCGTGGCTGCGCGGGTTGATCGTGTCGCACGCGACCGCGGCGGTCCTCGATGACGCGCGCCAACTCGTGCACCTGCTCCGGGAGCGCGGCGTGCCGGCCATCTGCGGCCTCGACACTCGCGCACTTGCCCGCCACCTGCGCGCCACGGGCTCGCAGCGCGCGGTCATCACCGCGCCGTGGGAACTCGACGAGACCGCCGCCGTCTCAGCGGCCGTTGCCGTGCCGCGCTGGGAGGATCAGGATTTCGTGGGCCAGGTATCGGTCGCGGATCCGTACGAGGTCGGCGACGATGGGCCGCTCGTGGCGGTCGTCGATTACGGCCTGAAACGCAACATCGTGCGGGCGCTGGTGGCGCGCGGCATGCGCGTGCGGGTGCTGCCCCACACGGCCACGGGCGCGGATGTGCTCACGCCGGAGATCGCGGGCATCGTCCTGTCGCCCGGTCCGGGTGACCCGGCGCGCCTCGACGGACCGGTCGCGCTGGCCCGTGCCGTCATCGCCGACGGCCGGCCGATGCTCGGCATCTGCCTCGGCCACCAGATCGTGGCGCGCGCCGCCGGCGCCGAGACGCGGCGGTTGCGGTTCGGGCATCACGGCGCCAATCACCCGGTGCGCGACCTCGGAACGGGCACGGTCCAGGTCACCGCGCAGAACCACGAGGTCGAGGTGGTCGGCGAATCGCTGCCTGCCGCATCGGGGTTCGTGGTCAGCCAGCGCAACCTCAATGACGGCTCGGTCGAGGGCCTGAGGCACGAAAACGAGCGAATCGAAACGGTGCAGTACCATCCCGAAGGCTCGCCGGGGCCGCTCGATGCGCTCGAAGTCTTTGACCGTTTCGCGCAGCGGCTCGGTTGAGCGGAGGGCAAACATCCGTGTCACAACGACCCGCGCCGCTTTCTGGGTCCGGCGCTCCTGCGCGCTCGGGCGCACTCGCCGCGATCCTCTCCTTCTTCATACCGGGACTCGGCAATGTCTATGCCGGGCAGCGACTCCGGGGGTTGCTCATCGCCATCCCCGGCAACATCGTGGTCGTCCTGGTGGCATACATCGCGCTCACCGACAAGATCGGCCTGGCAGGCCTCTTCCTGACCTCGGGCTACGCGTTCGCCGTGCTGTTCGTGCTGTTCCTGGTGTATCGCACGTGGGCCATCATCGACGCCTATCGCGTCGCTGTGTCCATCGGTTCATCCCACTCGACGCGCGGGGCCCTGGCGGCCGGCATCGTCGCACTGGTCGTCCTGCTGGTCGTCAATACCTCGGTCGTCGGATCGGGTGCCTATATCAGTTGGGACACGCAATACAACATCGACCGGGTCACGACGCAGAATTGCAACGGCGCCGATCCCGTGGCGTTGCGAAGCCATAACTGTCCGACGAACGTGGCCGTCGCGCCCACCGGGACGCCGCAGGCGACAGGGACCGGCCAGCCGACGAGCGGCGACACCTCGTCGCCGGGCGATACCTTGAATCCATGCATCGACCCCAACAACCCGGATTGCACCGGACCGGCCCCGGACTCGCCACTGCCGGTCCCGTCGGACCTGCCTTCTCCGACACCCGCCCCGACGGTCTGCGCGGGCTGCCATTACTGGGCGACCGACGGCGTGCTCAACGTCCTGCTGCTCGGCTATGACGCCGGCGCCGGTGGAAGCCGCAACTCCGGCCTCCGGACCGACACGATGATGGTGCTCAGCATCGACATCAAGACGGGCCGCTCCGCCCTCTACGGCATCCCACGGAACGTCCTCAACGCGCCGCTCCCGGACGACCTGATCGCCGGACCGTGCCACTGCTTCCGCCCCTACCTGACCGGCCTGGGCACCGTCTTCCTCGACGGTGACGTCAAATCCACGACCGGCTCGACCGATCCGTTCGCGGCCATCCGGGACACCATCGCCAACATCCTGGGTCTGAACATCGACGGCATCGTGACGGTCAACCTCGAGGGCTTCGTGGAAGCGGTCGATGCCCTCGGCGGCGTGACCGTCAACGTCCCCCCGCCGGGCGTCGTCGACACGCAGTATCGGGACGAGAACAACAACAGGGTCAACATCGACATCAAGCCCGGCATCCAGCACATGGACGGCCACACCGCGCTCGAGTTCGTGCGCTCCCGTCACCAGGATTCCGACTACTTCCGGATGGCGCGCCAGCAGCTCTTCCTGCGCGCGCTGCAGCAGCAGATGACGGCGTGCAACCTGATCCCGCGCCTGCCGGCGCTGCTCAGTGCGGTCGGCGACGCGGTGCGGACCGACTTCCCCGCGTCGGAGTTCCCGGCGCTCCTTGACCTCGTGTCGCGGACCAAGCAGCCACGACGCTTCGAATTCACGCCGCCGAACTACCCCGAGGACTGGTCGACGCCCGGTGTCATCGCCAAGATCCAATACGCCGTGACGCAGGGCTTCGCGGCGACACCGGGCAACCCCGATCCGGCCGAGCCGGACGAGTCCCTGCCGCCGCCGCCAGCGCAGAGCTGCTGACCATGGACCCGACCATCGAACCCACCCCGTCGCCGACCACTCCACCTGTGCCGACCACCCCGCCGGTGGCCGCCGGTCCCCAGGTCTGGGACACGCCACCAACGCCGCCGAGCGCCTCATCCAGCGGTCGAACGCCGTCGGCGATCCTGGCCGCGATCCTCTCGTTCTTCGTCCCCGGTCTCGGGCAGATCTACGCTGGACGAGTCTGGCGCGGCGTCATCGTCGCCATCCCGCAGATGGTCGTGCTGGCCATCCTCGCCTATGAATACGGGCAGGGCAAGGGATCGATCGCCGGCTTCCTGTTCCAGTACGCCTTCGCGGCCGGCGTCACCAACGTCATCCTGCTCGTCTACCGCGCGCTGGCGGTCATCGACGCGTACGTGCTGGCGCGCCGCGCCGGCGGCGGGCGCGTGTTCGGCCGGCCCGGTCCGGCGACCGTCGGACTCGGCGTCGTCATCCTTTCGCTGCTGTTGGTCCTCGATGTCGGGGCCCACGGCCTGGCCGCCCTCGACAGCTTCGCGACCTATAACAGCAGCACCGCGGTCTTCCACGGCTGTGACAACCTCGACCCGAGCCTGCCCGTCCCCGCCGAGTGCATCTCAGCCCTGGTGACGCCAACGAACGGCCTGCCGACACTCCCCGCGGGCACGTCGACACCGGGCACGTCTGCGACGCCCACCGCCGCCGGCGCGACCGCCACGCCGTCCGGCAGCCTCGGTCCGACCGGTACGCCCGGTCCGACGGGCACACCGAGTCCATCGGTCACGCCGATGCCGCCCGGCACGCCCGACTGGGCGGCCGATGGCCGCCTTAACATCTTGCTCGTCGGCTCTGACGCGGGTCCAGGGCGGGTCGGCGCACGCGCCGATGCCACGCACGTCGCCAGCGTCGACATCGCCACCGGCAGATCCGTCCTCTTCAGCCTGCCGCGCTACCTCCAGTACCCGCCCCTGCCGCCGGAAGATGCCGGCCTGTGGCCGTGTGGCTGCTTCAGTGGGTATGTCGGTTCGCCGGCTGGCGGGCCGTACCTCAACGCCATCTATACATGGGCGACCGACCACCCGAACGACTTCCCAGGTGGTGCGGATCGTGGCTGGCGCGCCTACCAGGGCACGGTCGAGACACTCCTCGGTCTCAAGATGGACTTCATCGTCATCGTCGACCTGAACGGTTTCGCGCAGGCTATCGATGCCATCGGCGGCATCAACATCTACGTCCCCGAGCCGGTCTACGACACCGCCTACGTCAACGAGTTCAACAACCGCGAACTCATCGACATCCACGCTGGCTGGCAGCACATGGACGGCCATGTCGCGCTGATGTATGTCCGCTCGCGCCACCAGGATGGCGACATCGAGCGGCTCGCAAGACAGCAGAACTTCCTGCGGGCGCTCCAGGATCAGATGGCGGCGTGCGGCGTCAACCTGCTGCCGAAACTCCCGGCGTTGCTCGATGCCGTCCAGAAGCTGGTCCAGACGAACATCCCGTTCGATCAGGTCCCGGCGCTCATCGATCTGCTCGACCGCACCAAGAAGCCGGCCCGCGAGGAGTTCACGAGCGACAACGGCTTCAGGGAGGACCTGACCATCCCGGGCATGGTCCAGCTGTTCCAGGCGACCGTCCAGGCCGACCTCGCGGGTGGCGGCGGCAGCGGCGGCGGCGACGATACCCCTGACCCGACCCCACCCCCACAGCTTCCCAACAGCTGCTAGGACACGGGCGGTGACGCTGGTCGCGCGTCGCACGCCGGGCCCCGCGGGGGTCCCCACGAGACCGGATTCAGCGCTCATCCTCGGTTCCGGCCCGGTCGTCATCGGGCAGGCCGCGGAGTTCGACTATGCCGGCACGCAGGCCTGCCGCGCCCTCCGCGAGGAGGGCGTCCGCACGATCCTGCTGAACTCCAACCCGGCGACGATCATGACCGATCCGGGTGTCGCCGACGCGGTCTATCTCGAGCCGCTCACCCTCGAGGTCGCCACGCGCGTCATCGAGCGGGAGCGGCCCGATGGACTGCTGGCCGGGTTGGGCGGCCAGACCGCGCTCAACCTGGCCGTGGAACTTGCCCGCGCGGGTGTGCTGGAGCGCTACGGCGTGCGGATGCTGGGCACGCCGCTCGAAGCCATCGAGATGGCCGAGGACCGTGAGCTGTTCCGCTCGCTGCTGACGCGCATCGGCCAGCCGTTCGCCGAGTCCGAGATCATCGAAGGAGTGACCGCGGCCGAGCGAACGACTGCGGCGGACCGGGCGCTGGCGCGGATCGGGTTGCCCGCCATCGTCCGTCCCGCGTTCACGCTCGGCGGTTCGGGCGGCGGCATCGTGACCACCGAGTCCGGCTATCGCGAGCGCGTCCGGGCGGGCCTGCGGGCGAGTCCCATCGGCCAGGTCATGGTCGAGCGCTACCTGTCCGGCTGGCAGGAGATCGAATACGAGGTCATGCGCGACCGCGACGACACGTGCATCGCGGTCTGCTCGATGGAGAACGTCGATCCCCTCGGCGTCCACACCGGCGACTCGATCGTCATCGCGCCGGTGCAGACGCTGCCCGACCAGGTCCATCAGCGGCTGCGTTCCGCAGCGCTGGCCATCATCCGCGCGCTCGGCGTGGAGGGCGGCTGCAACGTCCAGTTCGCGCTGTCGCCCGATTCGAAGGATTACGCCGTCATCGAGGTCAACCCGCGCGTCTCGCGCTCGTCGGCGCTGGCATCGAAGGCGACCGGCTATCCCATCGCTCGGGTCGCCGCGCAGATCGCCATCGGCCGGACGTTGGCCGAGATCCCCAATGCCATCACCGGTACGACCGTCGCGGCATTCGAGCCTGCGCTCGACTACGTGGTCGTCAAGCTGCCGCGCTTCCCGTTCGACAAGTTCCCGCGCGCGAACCGGACGCTTGGCAGCCAGATGAAGGCGACCGGCGAGGTGATGGCCATCGACCGGACCTTCGGAGCGGCGTTGAACAAGGCATTGCGCGGCCTGGAGCAGGCGGGCGCGGGTTTCCTGGCGGAGGATCCAGGCTGGGCGGACGAGCTGGCGGTCCTGGCGAGCGGCCGACTCGAAGCCGGCGAGCGGTCGGCACGGCTGGTCGAGTTCCTGGCACCGTCCGATTCGCGCCTGTGGCGGCTGCTGGCGCTCCTGCGACGCGGCGCGAGCGACCGGGAGATCGTCACGGCGACCGGCATCTCGCCGTGGTTCGTGGCCGAGATGTCGCGCCTCATCCGCCTCGAGGGTCAGCTGCGGGCGGCCGGCACACAAGGCGGCCAGATCCCGGTCGAGCTGTTGGTGGCCGCTAAACGGGCCGCGTTCGGCGACCGCGACATCGCAACGCTGACCGGTCTCGCGCCGGCCGAGGTCGCCGCCAGGAGGGCCGAGATCGGCCTCCGACCGGGCTATGCGATGGTCGATACGTGCGCCGCCGAGTTCGCCGCCGCGACGCCCTATTTCTATTCGACCTACGCCGCGAGCGGCTCGCCACCGGAGGCCGGACCAGTCTTACGGCCTGGCGCGCTCGTCATCGGGTCGGGGCCGGTCCGCATCGGGCAGGGCATCGAGTTCGACTACTGCGCGGTCCAGGCCGCTGATGCGCTGCGCCGGAGCGGCTGGTCGGCGGTCATGGTCAACTCCAACCCGGAAACCGTCTCGACCGATTTCGACGCGTCCACGCGCCTCTACTTCGAGCCGCTCGACGCGGAAAGCGTGCTCGACATCGTGGTCGCCGAAACGGTGCCGGGGGAACCGCTGCTGTCAGCCATGCTCGCCTTCGGCGGCCAGACGCCGCTCGGCCTTGCCGGTGCGCTCGAAGCGGCCGGCGTGCCGCTGCCAGGGCTCGATCCGGAGATCATCGAGCGAGCCGAGGAGCGGACACGCTTCGCCGGCATCGTGGCGCGCCTCGGCATCCCGCAGCCGGAAGGCGGCATGGCCACCTCGATCGAGGAGGCGCTGGCCGTCGCCGACCGCGTCGGCTACCCGGTCCTGGTCCGGCCGAGCTATGTCATCGGCGGCCTCGCCATCGACACGTGCTTCGGACCGGAGGACGTGGTCCGGCAGCTGGCCGCGGCGACCATCGTGTCGGAGGACCGTCCCGTCCGCATCGATGCCTACCTGGAAGGCCTCGAGGTCGATGTCGACGCCGTCTCCGACGGGCAGGTCGTGCTCGTGCCCGGCTTGATCGAGCATGTCGAACGGGCGGGCGTCCACTCGGGCGACTCGATCGGTGTTTTCCCGCCGCAGCGCATCGGCGCGGCCGACCAGGCGTTGCTGGTCGCGGCCATGACCCGCGTCACGCTCGCCATCGGCGCGCGCGGGCTGGTCAACGCCCAGTTCATCGTTCGCGATGACGGCGTCTATCTCATCGAGGTCAATCCGCGCGCGAGCCGGACGGTGCCGTTCATCTCCAAGGTCACCGGCGTGCCGATGGTCGAGCTGGCGACACGCGTCGCGCTCGGCGCGTCGCTCGCGGAACTCGGCTGGCGCGGGGGCTTGCTGGACCCGCCGCCGCTGGTCGCGGTCAAGGCGCCGGTCTTCTCGACGAACAAGCTGCTCGGCGTCGACCCGGCGCTCGGCCCGGGCATGCAGTCGACCGGCGAGGTCATCGGCATCCACGCCGATCCGGACGTGGCCATGGCCAAGGCACTGCTGGCGGCGCGATCGCTGCCGCCTGTTCCGACGCCGGCCGCCGATGTCGCGCTCCTGTCCATCGCCGATCGCGACAAGGAACGCCTCCTGGAGCTCGCGTTGGCACTGGCTGCCGTGGGCTACCGGTTCGCAGCGACACAGGGAACGGCGGCTCGGCTGCGTGCCGCCGGCCACGCTGTCGAGGAGGTCGCGCGGCTGGGTCCGGAGTCGGCGGGATCGCCCGGCATGGTCGATCTGATCCGATCGGGGCGGGTGGCGCTCGTTGTGAATACGCCGTCGCCCTCGTCCGGTCCGATCCGCGACGCGGCCGAGATCCGCCACTCAGCCATCGCCGAGGGCGTGCTCTGCCTGACCAGCGTCGATACCGCGGTGGCGGTCGCGCGCTCGCTCGACCCGGCGCTGTGGGACCGCATCCTCGATGTCAGGTCACTGGCCGATTGGCAGGCGCTCGTCCGTTCCTAGACGCTACCGTTGTCGGGGTGGCGACGTCGATCGAGCTCCCGCCGGGTGCCCTCGTGCTCTTGATCGGGCCCTCGGGTGCTGGCAAATCGACCTTCGCGTCGCGCCATTTCTATGCTCGGCAGATCCTTTCGTCGGATGCGTACCGCGAGATCGTCTCAGGCGACCCGGCCGATCAGTCAGCCACGGCCCAGGCGTTCCGCCGGCTGCATCGGGAGTGCCATGCACGGCTGGCGCAGGGTGAGCTGACCGTCATCGATGCGACCAACGTGCTCTTTTCCGCGCGGCAGCGATTCCTGACCATGGCGGCACCGCTTGACCGCGCGGTGGTGGCGATCGCCTTCGACCTGCCGCTAGAGCGGTGCCTGGCCTGGAACGCGGCACGCCCCGGCCGCTCCGTGCCGACGAGCATCGTGCGGCGCCACTGGGTATTCATGCAGCGGGCGCTGCAGCATCTTCCCGAAGAGGGTTTCGCGTCCATCGTGGTGCTGCGCAGCGCCGATGAGGTCGCGGGCTGCGTCGTGCGCGTGGCGCCCTGACGCGGTCAGGCGGCGTGATGCGGGTCACGCCGGATGGCCGACGGTCCCGTCGCAGCAGCCATCGTCAGCCGGGCCGGCAACGGCCTGCCCGGCGGCGACGATGGCCTCGCCGATCCTGAAACGTGTCCGCCGGATCATCGACGTCGTCGATGGGGTCGCCGTGGCCATCCTGCCCGCCTGTGCGTGACGCGCGTCCGCGACGAGCTTCCGCTGACGACGTCCCTCGTCGGCCTCCCGGGCCATGCTTGCCAGATACTCCCTGGTCCGCAGATCCTGTCCGTACATCCCTGTCTCCGTTCGTCCATTGGCTCGGTGAAGATCGATCCCTTGAGTGCTTGTCATGTTCATCGTTTCGTCCTTCCGTAAGTCTTTCGTCTAACACCGGCTGATGAGATGGGCCGCGGTCGCCGGTCGGCCGCGGCCTCGCTGTCGGGTGGGGTCAGCCGAGGAAGCTGTGCAATTCGGTTCCGGCCTCCTCGAGCCGCTCGCGTCGAAGGTTGTAATACGTGAGGCTGCCTTCCTCGATGACGGTCACCAACCCGGCTGCCCGAAGCAGCGCCAGGTGATGCTTCATGGTCGGTTTCGAGAGTTCGAGCTGTTGGGCGAGCTCCGTCAGGTACCAGTCGCGGTCCGAGAGAAGTTTCAGGATGCGCATCCGCGTGGAGTCGCCGAGCGCACGGTAGAGCCGCACGACCGCCTGCGGTGGTGTGCCGGCATCAGCCGTCCCGAGGACGGCGTCGGCGATCGGGTACGCGAAGAGGCGCCAATCGGCGCCCTGGTAGATGTAATTGAACGGCCGCGCGAAGTAGGACGGCGCCATGATGACCCGGCGCACCTGGGACTCCGGCAGCCAGCGCAGCCCGCCCGTGGTGCGTTCGATGAGCGTCGCCTGGTCGAGCGTCTCACGGTCCGTTCGCCGATTGGCGACATCTCGATGGATCATCTGCGCCACGCGCGGTTCGATCTCCTGGTACAGCGGCAGCCATGCCTCGACGACCGACAGCATCCGCTCGACGGCTTGCCGAGGCCCGTGCAGAAAGGTCACGATCTCGGTCTTGGACTCGTCGAAATTGCCCTCGGCTTCGGCCAGAGCCTCGGTGTCGCCGTCCATGATCCGGTCGGTCAGCGCCTCGGCGTCCGAATACCGCAGGATGTCGGACAGGAGCTGGTGCGTGAGGCTTTCCAGGCCGCGGTCGCGCAGCATGGTCGTGAATGCGCCTGCGTCGGCGACGTCCGGCCGTGCCACCGCCATCCCGGGCAGGGCTCCGAAGGCCGCTGCCGCATCGCCATGGAAGCACGCGTCGAGTTCGATGCCTGACGGCAGCTTCTCCATGGCTCGCTTGAGCCAGGCCGCATCCTCGGGCAACAGGTCGCTGTCGCTGCCCGCTGCGACGTTCATGCTGACCATGAAGTCGTAGCACGTTCGCGGCTCGAACGTGACGTCGGCCCGCGAGCCGGCACCGGAGAAGTCGCGCACGATCGGTCGAGGTGCGGACGGGGTGCTGGCGCCGACCTGGCGGTGCCGTGTCTCGGCTGGGATGCGAGCCACCTGTTGTCTGCCTCCTAACTGCTGTTAGATGCTTTTCTAACACGGCCATGCCGATGTGTCAAGTAGCTGACAGCGGGTGACCCGGATGATCGCGCGCTGCTACGATCGGTCGCGTGACCACCGCGACGGCTGATCTGCCCTTCATCCGTTTCACGAAACGTCGGCTCGCCAACGGCCTGCGCGTCGTCGTCGCGCCCGATCCACTGGCGCCGGTCGTCGCCGTGAACCTCTGGTACGGCGTCGGCTCGCGCCACGAGCTGCCCGGCAAGACCGGCTTCGCCCACCTCTTCGAGCACTTCATGTTCCAGGGCTCACGCCATGTCGCCAAGTCCGAGCACTTCGGCCTCGTCGCCGGCGCGGGCGGCGTCAACAACGCGAGCACGTTCTTCGATCGGACGAACTACTACGAGACGCTGCCGTCGCACCAGCTCGAGTTGGGACTCTGGCTGGAGGCCGACCGGATGGCCACGCTGCTCGACGCGCTCAGCCAGGAGAACCTCGACAACCAGCGGGAAGTGGTCAAGAACGAGAAGCGCCAGAGCTATGACAACCGGCCGTACGGCACGTTCTACGAGAAGCTGATGGCGGCCGTCTTCCCGGCCGACCACCCGTATCACCACACGCCCATCGGCTCGATGGAGGATCTCGACCGGGCCAGCGTCGAGGACGTGGTCGAGTTCTTCCGGACCTGGTACGCCCCCGATAACGCGGTCCTGACCATCGTCGGCGACGTCGACGAGGAGCCGGCACTCGCAGCCGCCGAGCGGTACTTCGGGCCGATCGCGCCGGCTCTGCGCTTCCCGACGATGCCCATGCCGTCCGTGCCACGGTGGATCGGCGCCGAGCATCGCCAGGTCGTGCCCGACGCGGTCCCGCTCGAGCGGGTCCACTTCGGGTTCCGGATGCCGGCGTATGGCACGGCTGAATACGATGCCATGGAGGTGGCCAGCCAGATCCTGGTCGGCGGCAAGGGCAGCCGGCTGCATCGCAAGCTCGTTCGCGAGGACCAGATCGCGCAGGACGTGGCAGCCTTCGCGCTGCCGCTCATCGAGGGCGCGGCGATCTACGCCGGCTGGGTCACCGCCCGCCCGGAAAGCGACGCGGCGACCGTCGAGGCGGCCTACCTCGCCGAGCTCCAGCGGTTGGTCGACGACCCGGTGACGGACGACGAGCTGGCGCGCGCCCGAGCGCTCATCGAATCGTCCGAACTGGCCGCCCTCGGCCGGGTCGAGGAGGTGGCCGACCGATTGAGCATGTACAACAGCTACTTCGACCGCCCGGAGCTCATCAACGAGCAGCTCGGTCGCTACCTGGCCGTGGATGCCGGGGCGATCCAGGCGGCCGCCGCAGCCATCTTCCGGGCCGATAATCGCGCCGTCGTCACCTATGTCCCGAACGCCACCGACGAGGCGGCGGTATGACCTTCGAGCGATCGCCCATCGAACCCCTGGACGCTCCCGCCCGACCCGACGACAGCCCCGTCAGCGTCGATACGTCGGGGGATCCGATCACCGACGAGCCGCTCGGCGGTGCCGCCGTCGCGAGCGATCTGTCCATGCTCGACGTGCGTCCGATGCCGGGCACGCCGCGCGACTACCGCTTCCCCCACTTCGATCGCGAGCGGCTGGCCAACGGCCTGACCATCGTCACCGCGCACCTGCCTGGCCGACCGCTGCTCTACGCGCAGGTCATCCTCGGCGCCGGGGCGATGGTCGAGCCGCCCGACCTCGCGGGCGTGACCGCACTGACGGCACGAGCGATGACCGAGGGCACGGCCAAACGCGACGGCGTGGCCCTCATCGAGGCCGCCGAGAGGCTCGGTGCGGAGATCGAGGCCGAGGCCGGCTGGGAGAGTTTCGTGGTCGGCATGAGCGTGCCGCGCTCGCGCTTCGATGCGGCGCTCGGGCTGCTCGCCGAAGTCCTCCTCGAACCGAGCTTCCCGGAGCGCGAGGTCGACCGGCTGCGCGACGAGCGCATCAACGATCTGAAGCAGGCTCGCGCCGAACCTCGGCGACGCATCGAGCGTGTCTTTCCCGAGACCATCTATGCGCCGTCGACACCATATTCGCGCCCGCTGAGCGGGACCGAATCGACCGTGCCCGGCATCGACCGTGCCGCTGCCGTCGCCACGCATGCGCGACTGGCCGGGCCGTCCCATGCCACGTTCCTCATCGCCGGTGACCTGAGCGCCTTGCCGGTCCGTCAGGCGGTCGAGCGCGAGCTCGGAGCGTGGCGGGGCGGAGAGGCCATCGCTGGTCCGGCGGTCGCCCAGGCGAATCCGGCCGGGGCGCGCGTCGTTGTCGTCGACCGACCAGGGTCGCCGCAGTCGGAAGTGCGCATCGGCCATCTCGGCGTCAGTCGGGCGACGCCTGATTTCCACGCCATCAGCGTGCTCAACACGATCCTCGGCGGACAGTTCAACTCACGCCTCAACCAGCTGCTGCGCGAAGAGCGCGGCTACACCTACGGCGTCAACTCGAGCTTCGACATGCGGCGCGGCGTCGGCCCCTTCGTGGTCCGTATGGCGGTCCAGACGGAGGTCACCGTGCCGGCCGTGACCGAGGCGCTCGGCGAACTGCGCCGCATCCGCGAGGCGCCCGTCGAGAGCAGCGAGCTCGACCATGCGCGCGACTACCTGGTCGGCGTCTTCCCGTTGCGCTTCGAAGCCGCGCCACAGGTCGCATCGGCCATCGGCGGCCTCATCCTCCACGACCTGCCGGACGATGAGCTCGATCGCTATCGCCCCGCCATCGCCGCCATTTCCCCGGATGACGTGCTGGAGGCGGCCCGGACGCGCATCCGTCCCGACGAGGCATCGATCGTCATCGTCGGCGATGCGACCACCTTCATCGATGCACTACGGGCGGCGGGCGTGGGTGACGTCGTGCTGATGGAGGATGGGGCACCGGCCTCGTAGATGATCGTCGTGCTCGGCCGGCCTGCGCTCGACGGCGGTCGCGCGCCGGCCGCGGAGGGTCTGGCGGGGATGGGCGCGGCGATCGCGCTGGCATCGGCGCGGGAGGGCGTGCGCACCGAACTGGTCGGCTCTGTCGGTGATGATCCCGAAGGAGATCGCGCCATCGTGTTGCTCGGTCGGGCCGGCGTCGGCCACGCCGCGCTGCTGCGCGATCCGGCCGGCCATACCCCGCTGGCCGGGAAGGATCGCGGCCCGCTGCCGCGCCTCGAAGCCGCCGACATCGAGCTTGGCCTCGGCTACCTCGCCGATATCCGCGTCCTCATCCTTGCCGAGCCGCTGCCACCGGACGGCGCGGCGGCCGCCCTCACGGCGGCGGCCTATCACGGCGCGAGCGTCATCGCCATCGTCCCGAGCGGCTCCTCCGAGCCGGCCGCGGGTGGCGTCCCGGAGCTCGGCCCTACGGCGCCGCGCTTCGACCTCGAGGCGCCACGCGGCGAGATCGCGCCGTTCGCCGAGATGGTCGGACGCCTGGCGGCCGGGCTGGCCCGCGGCGACGAGCCGGCGCTGGCGTTCGCAGCCGCGACCCGATCGATCGGCTGGGAGCGCGCGGGGCGGTGAATGATCCGCTCGTCGTGCACGGTCCGCTGACCGACACCTATGACTTCGGGGAGCACCATCCACTGACGCCACGCCGTTTCGGGCCCGGCATCGACCTGCTGCGCCAGACCGGCGCGCGGCGCTTCTTTGAGCCGACGCCGGCGAGCGACGCCGAGTTGGCCCGGCTACATGATCCCGCCTACGTGGCCGTCGTCAGGGCCTTCTCGGACGATCAGGCACTGCCGCCGATGGCTGGCATCGGGCCCGGCGATTGCCCGGCGTTCCCACGTATGCATACCGCGTCGGCGGCGATCGCCGGCGGTTCCATCGCGGCCGTGGACCTGATCCTTGCCGGCGCCGAGGCGCACGTCCTCCATCCGGGCGGCGGGCTGCATCACGCGATGGCGCGACGCGCCAGCGGCTTCTGCATCTACAACGACGTCGCGCTGGGGGTGGCACGCGCGCGGGACGCGGGTCATCGAGTGCTGTACGTGGATCTCGACGTGCATCACGGCGACGGCGTGCAGGCGCTCTTCTGGGACGACCCGAACGTATTGACGCTCTCCATCCACGAGACAGGCGACGCGCTCTTCCCCGGGTCAGGCGCGGTCAGCGAGACGGGTGGGCCGGAGGCACCGGGCACGGCCGTCAACGTGCCCCTCGAGCCATATTCCGGCGACGCGAGCTGGCTGGCGGCCGTCGAATCGATCGTGCCGGCGGTGGCCGCCGCCTTCCGGCCGACGTTCCTGGTCACGCAACATGGGTGCGATTCGCACGCCTACGACCCGCTCGCGCACCTGATGGTCACGACGGCGGCCTACCACCGCGCGGCGCGCCTGCTCGATGGCATCGCCCACGCATCATGCGAGGGTCGATGGCTGGCCACGGGTGGCGGCGGCTACGACGCCTATCGCGTCGTCCCGCGATCGTGGGCGCTCGTCTGGCTCGCCCAGGCGCATCGAGAGGTGCCCGACTCCATCCCCGAGCCGTGGCGTCAGCGTTGGGCGCGCGAAGGGTCGGTGCACGGCCAGACGCCGCCGCCGCGCGCGTATCTCGACCCCCCGAGCATGGCCCGGCCGGAGCCCGACGGGGTCGAGTCAGTCAACCGGCGCGCCATCGAGCGCGCCCGGCTCAGTGCTCGGGCGCTGCTACCAGCGGCTCACGGTGACACGAAGTCGTAGTCCATGGTGCCCGAGCCGCCATACGACCCGAAGACCTGGATCATGAAGGTGGTGCCGCCGACGGCGTTCCACGACACCTTGCCGCTGCTGCAGGTGATGGCCGTCAGCGAGTTGATGGAGCTGCCGGTGAACACGTTCATGGTCACGTCGCCGTAGTCGGATGAGGTGGCGTCGAAGGTCACCGTCGTGGTCGAAGCCGTATGCAGCTTGTACCAGACCGAGTGGGCTTTGCTGACGTTGTTATCGCCGCACGACCCATCCGGCTCGTTGGCCTGGGCCGTCGCGAATGAGGTATCGACACTGCCCGAATCGCCGACATGGAGCGTCTGGGGCGAGGCGAACGCGTCGTTGGCCGGTGACGATCCGGATTCGACGTCGACGTGCAGCGCACCGGTGTGCGTGCCGTAGCCGCCGATCTGGAACCAGTATGTCGTGCCACTTGATGCCGAGAACGCGACGCTCGAGTGGTTGTAGTCCTGTCCTGCGACGGTGCTGTCGTCGTCGCAGGCGACGACGGTCGGGCTGGCGATCGGTCCCGAATAGACGTTGACGATCGTGTCGAAGGTCGTGCCGGCGCCGAAGGTTCGGACCCGGACGGTGGTGTTGCCGGCCGGCGTGTACTTGTACCAGACCGTGCCCGCCGGAAGAGCCGTGCATGGCGCGGATGGCTCGCCGGCCTTGTTGGTCGCGTAGTCGGTGTCAAGGTCGTCCGTGAAGGGCAGCGAGGCGATGGTCGTCGCGTGGCCCGAATCATCGTTGGCGGGCGGCGTTCCAGCACTGGCGTGCATGTTCAGGTCGCCGGTCGCGCCCTGCGCTCCCACGACTTGGATGTGGTACCTGGTGCCCGCGGTGAGTTTCGCGACGACCGCCGCACCGCACACGACCGGCGTCAGCGTGCCGAGCGTGGAACCGGAGTACACCTCGACGATCGCGGAGTACGTACTGCCGGTCGTGTCCCAGCGGACGGTCTGGGTCGCTGACGGTTGGTAGGTGAACCAGACCGAGGCGTCGGCGTTGGGGCTGCACGTCGGATCAGGTTCGCCCTTCTCCTGGGTCGCGGCCAGCGTGCTGTCGGAGGTCACGTCATACGGGAGGCTGCTGACGGTGGCGGAGTTGGCGAAGGCGTCGTCGGCCGGGGGCGTGTCGGCCTGGACCCGCAACTTCACCGTGCCGTAGTACTGCGAGTAATCGCCACCGACCTGGATGAAGTAGGTCTTGCCCGGCTTCGCATCCCAGGCGATGTTGCCGCTGTCGCCGCACGCGACGCGCTTGTCTTTCGAGCCCACGTAGACGGCCACGAAGCCGTTGAAGTCCGACTGCAGGACGTCGGCACGGACCACGTGATTGGTGGACGCCGTGTACTTGAACCAGACCGTCTGGCCAGGGTAGGCGCAGAGGGGCAGCGGCTCGCCGGTTGTGCTCGCGCCGCGGATATCCTCGGGTGCGCTGGTGTAGGGCAGCGCCGGGATCGAGGTCGCCTTCGAAGGCAGATCGTTCTTGGGCTTCTTGATCTTGACCATCCGCAGGTCGAGCGTACCGGTGCTCGAACCGAGGCCTCCGGCCTGGATGTAGTAGGTGGTGCCGGCCGTGGCCGAGAAGATGGCGTCGGCGTTGTTATCGTGGACGTAGTCCCGGCAGGCGACGAAGGTCAGGGCGTTGATGGCCGATCCCGTCCACACGACGACGTGTCCGCCGTTGGTCGTGCCGATGGTGTCGAGCCCGATCTTGGCATTCGACGACGGCTGGTAGCGGTACCACACGGTGTGGTCTGACCCGCTGCATTCCGTCGGCTCGTTCTGCTGGAGTGTCGCGTCGGTGATGTCCACCGAGGCTGTGAACGGCAGGCTGGTGATGTCGATGGCATGCGCGAAGGCGTCGTTGGCGGGGGCCGTGGCCGGCGTCACCGAAGCGGCGACCGTGACGGGCGCCCGCGCCGCGACCTGGAGTGGCGCGATGGCACACAACGCGATGACGACGATGACGGCCCAGCCCCCTCGCTGCGTACGACCCAGACCTTCGAGCACGGCAGCCGCCCTCCTGCTTCATCGATTCCTGACCGATCCTGTTCGGCGTGCATGGTACCGTCCTGCCGTGGACGGACACCAGACGGGATTCGTGGAGGTGGCCCAGGTCGACGCGCGGGGCTAGTCAAACCGGTCGTTTGTTCGCTTTCGACCATCGTCTTATACTCGCCGTCCCGTGCCTCGCCGACCTCCTGCCGTTCCCGTCACGGCCGTCACCCCCGACCCGCTGGCGCCGTTCCGGCCTGCCACGCGTGCCTGGTTCTCGGCAGCATTCGCGGAGCCGACAGCGGCCCAGGCGCTGGGCTGGCCGGCCATCGCGGCCGGGGAGCACACGCTCATCTGCGCGCCGACCGGCTCGGGCAAGACGCTGGCCGCGTTCCTGTGGTGCCTCGACCGGCTCATGGGCGAGGCACCGCCGCGCGATCCCCAACGGCGACTCCGGGTGCTCTACGTGTCGCCGCTCAAGGCGCTGGTCCATGACGTGGACCGCAACCTGCGATCGCCGCTCCACGGCATCGCGCTCGCGGCTCAGCGGCTGGGCGAGCCGAGCCATGAGATCCGCGTGGGGATGCGCACCGGTGATACGCCTGCCGAGGAACGCCGAGCGTTCGGCAAGCACCCGCCTGACATCCTTGTCACGACCCCGGAATCGCTCTACTTGCTGCTGACGTCAGCGGCGCGAGAGGCGCTGCGCGGTATCGAGTGGGTCATCGTCGATGAGATCCACGCCCTCGCCAACACCAAGCGCGGCGCTCATCTGGCCGTTTCCCTCGAGCGGCTCGAGGCGCTCACCGACGCGCCGCCGCAACGGATCGGGCTCTCGGCGACGCAGCGGCCGCTCTCGGCCGTCGCGGCGTTCCTCGGCGGACGGGGCCCCGCGGCGCCTCGGCCGGTGACCATCGTCGATGCCGGCATCCGCAAGCCGCTCCAGCTGACCGTGGTCGTGCCCGTCGAGGACATGAGCCGCGTCGGTGAGGCGATCCCGCTCGAGGAGGCGCCGGGCGGTCCGGCGTCCGGCCCCGAGGCTCGGACCAGCATCTGGCCGCAGATCCATCCGCGCATCCTGGATCTGATCCGCGCCCATCGCAGCACCATCGTCTTCGTCAACAGCCGTCGCCTCGCGGAGCGCCTGGCGCAACGCCTCAACGACCTGGCCGGCGAGGAACTCGTCCGCGCGCACCACGGCTCGCTGGCGCGCGAGCAGCGCATCGGCATCGAGGAGGCGCTCAAGGACGGCCGCCTGCCCGCCCTCGTGGCGACCAGCTCGCTCGAGCTCGGCATCGACATGGGCGCGGTCGACCTGGTCATCCAGGTCGAGTCCCCGGGGTCCGTCGCCCGGGGCCTGCAGCGCGTCGGGCGTGCCGGCCACCAGGTCGGCGAGCCGTCGCGCGGCGTGATCTTCCCGAAGTACCGCGGCGACCTGCTCGAAGTCGCGGTCGTGACGCGGCTGATGCACGAAGGTGCCATCGAACCGACGATCGTGCCGCGCAATCCGCTCGACATCCTGGCGCAGCAGCTCGTCGCCACGGCTGCCGAACGAGCCTGGCGTGTCGACGATCTCTATGCCCTCGTCCGCGGCGCGGAGAACTTCGCCGAGCTGGGCCGCGACACGTTCGATGCCGTCCTGGGCATGCTCGCCGGCCAGTACCCCGCCGACGAGTTCGCCGAGTTGAAGCCGCGCGTCATCTGGGATCGCGTTGCGGGCACCGTCCAGGCCAGACGCGATGCGCATACCGTGGCGGTGATCTCCGGCGGGACCATCCCCGATCGGGGCCTCTTCCCCGTCTTCCTGACCGACGACGCCTCCGGCAGCGCATCGGTGACGAACCGTGCGAGAAGTGCCCGGACCGGCGGCCGCCGCGTCGGCGAGCTCGATGAGGAGATGGTCTACGAGGCGCGCGAGGGCGAGGTCATCCTGCTCGGGGCAAGCGCGTGGCGCATCGAATCGATCGGCCACGACCGCGTGCTCGTGTCGCCGGCACCCGGTGAGCCGGGCAAGATCCCGTTCTGGAAGGGCGACATGATCGGCCGGCCGGTCGAGCTCGGGCGGGCGCTCGGCGCGTTCACGCGCGAGATGGATGAGCTGGCGACGAGCGGCACGAAAGGACGCGCGTCGGCGGTCCGGCAGCTCCACGAGCTCCACGATCTGGACGAGTTCGCGGCCACCAACCTGCTCGCCTATCTTGACGAGGAACGCACGGCGACGGGCACGCTGCCGACCGACCGGACGATCGTCTTGGAGCGCTTCCGCGACGAACTGGGCGACTGGCGGATCTGCCTGCTGACGCCATTCGGCGCCCGGGTCCACGCGCCGTGGGCGCTGGCCATCGAGGCGCGCATGCGCGAGAGCCTCGGCATCGAGATCCAGCCGATGTGGTCGGACGATGGCATCGTCATCCGCCTGCCAGCTACCGAGGGGGCCACCGCTTCGCCAGGTTGGGGCGCCGACGGTTACGAGGGATCCGATGGCGCCGAGCCGAGCCTGATGGTCGACCCCGGTGGCCAGGGCGGTGCCAGCGCTGCCGAATCGGCTGTCGTCATCCCGGCCGAGGAGATCGAGGAGTTGGTGGTCGGCGCGGTCGGCGGCTCCGCCCTCTTCGCCAGCCGCTTCCGCGAGAACGCCGCCCGGGCGCTGCTCCTGCCGCGCCGCAGGCCCGGCAACCGGACGCCGCTCTGGCAGATGCGCCAGCGCTCGGCCCAGCTGCTCGCCGTCGCCAGCCGCTACGGCTCGTTCCCGATCATCCTGGAGACGTATCGCGAATGCCTTCAGGATGTCTTCGACCTGCCGGCGCTGAAGGAGATCCTCGGTGCCATCGAGCGGCGCGAGATCCGCGTCGTGAGCGTCCAGACCGTCCGCGCCTCGCCGTTCGCGAGCTCGCTCCTGTTCGACTACATCGCCGCGTACATGTACGAGGGCGATGCGCCGTCGCTCGACCGTCGCGCCCAGGCGCTGGCACTCGACCGCGATCTGCTGCGCGAGTTGCTCGGCGCGGAAGAGTTGCGCGAGCTGCTCGATGGCGAGGCGCTGGCTGAACTGGAACTGGAACTCCAGGCCCTGACCGAGGAGCGCGCCGCCGGATCGGCTGACCAGGTCCACGACCTGTTGCGGCGGTTGGGCGATCTAAGCGCCGCCGAGGTCGCGGCGCGGGTCCGTGGCACCGACGCGCGTTCCCGCGAGCGCGCTGCCGGGGAGTGGCTCGAGGCGCTGGCCGCGGATCGACGCGCGGTGCAGGCCAGGATCGGTGGCGAGGATCGCTGGATCGCTGCGGAGGACAGCGGCCGCTATCGGGATGGCGTCGGCGCCGTCCCGGCGCGCGGCGTGCCGGACGCGTTCCTCGCACCGACGATGGACGCGCTCGGCGGCCTGCTGGCCCGTTGGGCGCGCCGCCACGGACCGTTCCTGACCGACGAGCCGATGCGCCGCTGGGGGTTGCCGCTCGGCGTGGTCGCGACGGAGCTGGAGCGCCTGATGGCCGCCGGCACGTTGCTGCGCGGCGAGTTCCGGCCGGGCGGCGTCGATCGCGAGTGGTGCGATCCCGAGGTGCTGCGGCTGCTTCGCCGGCGTTCCCTGGCACGGCTGCGCCGCGAGATCGAGCCGGTCGAGCCAGCGGCGCTGGGGCGGTTCCTGCCCGCGTGGCACGGCATCGGGTCGCCGGCCGGGGGGACGGACCGGCTGGCCGAGGTGATCGCGCAGCTCGAGGGCGTGCCGCTCCCCGCCAGCGTGCTGGAACGCGACGTGCTGCCAGCGCGCGTGCGCGGCTATGCGCCGAGGCTCCTCGATGAGCTGGGGGCGGCCGGCGAAGTGGCCTGGGTGGGCATGGGCTCGCTCGGCAAGGATGATGGGCGTATCGCCCTCTTCCGGCCCGATCGGCTGGCGCTCCTGCTGCCGCCGGCGCACATCCCGGACGAGGCCGTGGCGGGCGATCCCGGGCAGCCCGGGTGGCTCGGCGGAGCGCTCCGAACGCACCTCGCGGCGCGCGGCGCATCGTTCTATCGCGACCTGCTGGCCGCTGGGCTGCGGGCGGCCGCGCAGGCGGGGGAGCGCCCACCGACCGAGCGCGATGTCCTCGACGCACTCTGGGAACTCGTCTGGGCCGGTGTCGTGACCAACGACACGTTCGCCGCGCTCCGGGCACTCCGCTGGCCACGCGGCTCGCGCGACCGCGGCGCGGCTCGTCCGCGGCTGGGTGCCTCGGGTCGCCTCGGTCCGCCCGAAGGCGCCGGCCGCTGGTCACTCGTCGAAGAGGCGGTGGCGACATCCATCGCCCTCGCCGGCGGCCGCGCGCCGACCGACACGGAGCGGCGCCACGCGACGGCGACGCGGTTGCTGGAGCGGTACGGCATCGTCACCCGGGACGGTGTCGCGGCCGAAGGGCTGCCCGGCGGGTTCGGGGCCGTCTACCCGGTCCTGCGCGAGATGGAGGAACGCGGCCGCGTCCGGCGCGGCTACTTCGTCGAGGGGCTCGGCGGCGCCCAGTTCGCCCTTCCCAGCGCCGTCGATCGACTGCGCGCCGAGCGCGCTGACCCGGCCGGCGACCAGCCGACGGATGGCCGCACGTACCTGCTGGCCGCGGCCGATCCCGCCAATCCCTACGGCGCGACCATCCCCTGGCCGCGCTTCGGCGACGACGATCGGCGGGTGCTTGCCCGCGCCGCCGGTGCGTACGTGGTGATCCACGACGGCGAGCCGGTCATCTACGCCGAACGCGGTGGCCGCTCGCTCCAGACCCTGCCGGCGTTCGCGTCGCCGGCGGCGGCCGCGGCCGCGCTCCGGGCACTCGGCGGGCTGGTGCTCGATGGCCGGGCGCGCGCGCTCCAGATCGAGCGCATCGATGGCCTGATCGTCGCCGACTCACCGCATCGCCAGCTTCTCGAGTCGGCCGGCTTCCGGCCCGGCTATCGCGGCTATCTGTTGCGTGCCTGAGCCGTGCCCGAAGGGGACACGCTCTTCCGCACCGCGGCGGTCCTGCGCGAGGTTCTGCTCGGCCGAGACGTGACGGCGGCACGCGGCCGTCCCGGCGGCGCGGCCCTGGGGCGCGTGGTGGGCAGTCGCGTGGTGAGCGTCGAGGCGCGCGGCAAGCACCTGCTCATCGGCTTCGATGCGGGTCTGACGCTGCACACGCATCTCCGCATGAACGGTTCGTGGCACCGTTATCGGACGGGCGAGCCGTGGCGCCGCAGCCCAGCCCGCGCCGTCGCGGTCATCGAGGTGCCCGGCATGGTGGCCGTCTGCTTCGATGCGCCAACGGTCGAATTGATGGACACCGCAGCTCTGGCCATCCATCCGGCGCTGGCCGCCCTCGGCCCCGATCTGCTGGCACCGGAGCCCGATCTGGACGCCGCCGTCGCCCGACTCTCCGCCCCGGAGCGGGCCGCGACGCCGATCGGCGAAGCGCTGCTCGACCAGACCGCTCTGGCGGGACTCGGCAACGTCTATCGCAGCGAGGTCTGCTTCATCGAGCGGGTCGATCCGTTCGCGTCGGTGGGAGCGCTGGCGCGCGGAACGGTGCGACGGATGCTGGGGACGGGCGCCCGACTGCTCGCGGCCAACGTCTCGGGCGGCACGCGCACCACGGTCCATCGCTCGCGGCCGGGTACGCTCTTCGTGTATGGCCGCGCCGGCCGGCCATGTCGACGGTGCGGGACGCTCATCCGGACGCGTGTCACCGGCGAGTTACCGCGCCGGACCTACTGGTGCCCGACCTGCCAGCCGGAAGTGCCCGTCGGTGTCCGCTGAGTCCGGTCCTTGAAGACGCTCGAGCCGTCTCAGCCGAGTGCGGCCTCGTAGGCGGCGCGCAGGGACGTCGCGCAGGCACGAGCCGAGAAACGGTCGCCGAGCGCGGTGACCCGTACCGGGTCCGGCGGCGTCGCGAGCGCCGCCTCGACAGCCCCCGCCACCGCCTCGGGCGTCGCCTCCTCGGCGAAGACGGCCACCTCGCCCACCGTATCGCGATAGGCGGGGATATCGACGGCCGCCACCCGCCCCCCTGAAAGGATGGCTTCGACGGGCGTCAGGCCGAAGCCTTCAAGCGTCGAGAGAGCGAGGGTGATCGATCGCGCGTACAGCGCCGACAGCTCCCCGGGCTTGACGTGGCCGAGCAGGACGACCTCGCTGCCGACCCCGACGTCGCGTGCCAGAGCCAGCAGCCGCGCGCCCTCGGACGGGGTTTGAAAGCCGGCCACGGTCAGGTCGAGCCCCATGCCCCGCTGACGGAGCACGGCGAGCGTCCGGATAGCGAGATCGAAGCGCTTGTGCGGTCCCGAGACGCCGACCAGGAGCAGCTCTGACGGGCGCTGGTCTCCGTTGGGTGGCTGGGCCGGCGACTCATCGGCGTGGACCCACGGCACGAGGATGCGGATGCGCGAGGCGGGCACACAAAATCGCTCGTGTGCTTCCGCGGCCGTGGCCTCGGAGCCACATGCCACGATCCGCGCCCGGCCGATCAGCCGCAGATAGCGCCGATAGGCGAGTCGGCGAGTAGCGCGCATCGAGGCGAGGAGGGCGGGGGTGGACAGCGGCGCGAAGTCGTGGACCGTCACGATCGTCCGGTCGTCGGGCAGCGGCCCGAGAGGGCGGGTCGGGTCGGTGATATGCCAGAACGCCGGACGCTGACCGCGCGTCACCCATCGATCGGCGGCCCAGGCGGTCAGCGGCGCGAGATGTTGCGGCATCGGCCCGGGACGGCGGGTGACCCAGGGCTGCGGCATGCCGGGCGGCTGCTCCACGTGCTGCCCGGGAGCGACCAGCAGTCGCACGTGCTCGGCGGCCCAGGCGGGTTCCTCGGCCAGCAGGGCCGCGACGTAGCCTTCGGTGACCCGCCCGATGCCGCGCACCCCGTGCCCCGTCAACGGCCGCATATCGGCACTCGGGGTGGCGTCCACGCCGATCCGACCGCCCGTCGACAAACCCTGCTACCCGACGCCGAAGAATGCGCGCAGCCGCGCCTCGACGACGCGTCGCGCTTCAGTGGCCGGCGCGTCGGAGTGACGGAAGGAACGCCACCCGTCGGCCAGGCGCAGCCGCCAGTCCGACATGAGCGCCGCGATCCGCCCTCGGTCGAGTTGCCAGAAGGCTTCCTTGCGCCACAACCAGGGGACGGCCGCCCATGCCAGGAGCAGCAGGTCCAGCCGCGGCGGGCGCGGGTAGTACAACGCCAGGTCGAGATGGATGAGGGTCTGTGGCCAGGTCGACACCAGCAGGATGCCGGTGACGGCCAGAGCAGCGATGCCCCATAGTCGAGTTCGAGGCGGCAGGAAGACGATGAGCGCGGCCGGGAACCACTTGAGGCTCGTCGCGACCGCCCACAGCAACCCGCCGACCCGAGGGCCGGTGAACTGCGCCGCCCACACCAGCATCGCCAGGATGAGCGTGATGTTGCCGGTATCGAAGGTCGCGGCGATCGGCGCGGCGAGGATGGCCAGCAGGATGGCGGTCGCCAGCGGGCGGCGTTCATACGCCCAATGGGCCGTCCAGATGAGCAACAGGATGCTCATCCCGCGCAGCAGGAACCAAGCCACGGTCCAGGGGAGGAGCGCCCATGGCACGAACAGGGCGAGCGTCCACGGGGCATACACGAAGGGCAGGAACGGCGCCGGCGGGTGATAGGGATCGCCACCATCGAGCCAGATGCGGACCGCCGCCCAGTACGCTCGAGCGTCGGAGCCGGCGAGCTCGCCGCGCGCGATCAGGAACGTGGCCACGAGCCCGCCGGAAAGCCCGATGAGGGCGATGGCCACGACCCGGTGACGGTCGTGCAACCGCCGACGGCCGAGTGACCACTCGTGCCCGAGCCAACCCGCGACGCTGAGGGCTCTCACGTGCGGCATCCTAAGCCCCCGGAACGGTGGCTATACTCCCGACAATGGCCGAGGGACACGTCATCGTCATCGGTGGCGCGGAGGACAAGGTCCGAGAGCGCGTCATCCTGAGCCGGTTCGTGGCACTGGCAGGTGGTCCCGACGCCCGGATCGCCGTCATCAGCAGTGCGTCGTCGCTCGGGCCGCTGGCCGGCGAGATGTATCGGCGCGTCTTCACCGAACTCGGCGCCGCCGATGTCACGCCTATCCACGCCCTGACTCGCGCACAGGCCAACGATGACTCGGCGGCACGCTCGGTACGCGACGCGACGGGTGTCTTCCTGACCGGCGGCAACCAGCTCCGCCTGAGTTCGACCATCGGCGGGACGGCCATCGCGCAGGCGATCCTCGAGCGCCACCGGCAGGGCTCCGTGGTCGCCGGCACGAGTGCCGGCGCGTCGGCGCTCAGCTCGCATATGGTCGCCTTCGGCGCGAGCGGCGGATCGCCGCGCCAGCGCATGGTGCAGATGGCGGCCGGCCTCGGCGTGCTGCCCGGTGTCATCGTCGATCAGCATTTCCAGCAGCGCAATCGTCTCGGCCGCCTGCTGGCGATCATCTCGCAGAACCCGTCGTTGCTCGGCCTGGGGGTCGATGAGGACACCGCGGGCGTGGTCGGGCCGGACCAGGTCATGGAGGTCATCGGGCGGCGCAGCATCACCATCGTCGACGGTGCCGGTTCCGACACCGACGCCTGGGAGGTCGGCGCACATCGGCCGCTGATGATCAGCAATGTCGTCCTGCACTCCCTGCCGAGCGGCTACCGCTTCGATCTGCGGCGCCGGATGCGCGTGGCCACGCCGATGCTGCGGGCGCTCGAGACGGCCGTCGGTTCGGCCGCTTCCAGCTGACGCGAGGCCCGATGACCCAGACGCGCGCGGGCCGAGGCGACAAGCTGGTGCCGACCACGCCGTCTGCCCAGGCCGCCGCGCGCCGGTCCGCCCGCGCCGCCGAAGCCGCCGTGACGCGCGCTGCGCAGGGTCCATTGCCCGAGCTGCGCATCCTCGAGTCGCGCGTGCTGCGCGGCCCGAACTATTGGTTTCGGCGCCCCGCCATCCGCACGCTGGTCGATCTCGGCGTGCTCGAGGAGTTCCCGACCAACCTGATCCCGGGCTTCACCGAGGGCCTCGTCGCTCTCCTGCCGACGCTCGACGACCATGCTTGTTCGCTCGGGCGTCGCGGCGGCTTCCTCCAGCGACTCGCCGACGGGACGTGGCTCGGGCACGTCACCGAACACATCGCACTCGAGTTGCAGAACCTGGCCGGCACCGAGGTGCAGGCGGGCAAGACACGGACGACCGGCGAGTACGGCCGCTACAACGTCGTCTTCGAGTTCCGCGAGGAGCAGGTCGGTCTCGAAGCCGGCCGCATCGCCGTCGCGCTCGTCAACCATCTCGTGGCGCCGGACGACCCCGCGACGCAGATGGACTTCGTGGCCGAGCTCGAAGGGCTCATCCGGGTCGCCGAGCGCCAGGCCTTCGGGCCGTCGACGCAGGCCATCCTCGACGAGGCCGTCTCGCGCGACATCCCGTGGATCCGCCTCGACCGTCACAGCCTCGTGCAGCTCGGCCAGGGCGTCCACCAGCAGCGCATCCGCGCCACGATGACGTCGCGCACGCCGGCCATCGCCGTCGACATCGCATCGGACAAGAGCCTCACCAATCAACTCCTGAGTGCCGCGGGACTGCCCGTGCCCCGCTCCATGGTCGTGCGCAGTGCGGAAGAAGCCGTGGATGCCGGCCGATCGCTCGGGTTCCCGGTCGTGGTCAAGCCGCTTGACGGGAACCACGGCCGCGGCGTCTGCCTGGGCCTGCGCAGCGATGAGGACGTCCGCAAGTCGTTCGACATCGCGCGGGCCGAGAGCCGGGCCGGTGACGTCGTGGTCGAGACCTTCGTCCACGGCAACGACCACCGCGTGCTGGTCATCGGTGGTCGCATGGTCGCGGTCGCGCAGCGCGTGCCCGCCGGTGTCACCGCCGACGGCATCCACACCGTCCGCGAGCTCGTCGACATCGAGAACGCCGACCCGCGGCGCGGCATCGGCCACGAGAAGGTACTCACCAAGATCAGCCTCAACGCGGCGGCGGAGGAGCTGCTCGACGTCCAGGGCTTGACGGTCGATTCGATCCCGGGTGAGGGGACCCGCGTCCAACTCGCGCTGACCGGCAACATGTCGACCGGTGGCACGGCCATCGACCGGACCATGGACGCCCATCCCGAGAACGTCGAGATCGCCGAGACGGCGGCTCGCATCATCGGCCTGGACATCGCCGGCATCGACTTCATCGTGCCCGACATCGAGATCCCTGCCCGCGAACAGGGCGGCGCCATCGTCGAGGTCAACGCGGCGCCCGGTTTCCGGATGCACACCAACCCGACCGAGGGTGAGCCGCAATACGTGGCGCGGCCGGTGGTCGATCTGCTCTTCCCGCAGGGTTCCAACGCGCGCATCCCGATCATCGCCGTGACCGGCACGAACGGCAAGACGACGACCGCCCGGATGATCGCCCACATCCTGAAGCTGATGGGCCGCCGCGTCGGCATGACCACCACCGACGGCATCGTCATCGACGGTCGATTGATCAAGAAGGGCGACATGTCGGGGCCGAAGTCAGCCCAGATGGTGCTCCAGAACCCGAGCGTCGACACGGCCGTCTTCGAGGTGGCTCGCGGCGGCATCCTGCGCGAAGGCCTCGGCTACGACCGCAACGACGTCGCCGTCGTCACCAACGTGTCAGGCGATCACCTCGGCCTCCACGGCATCGACACGGTCGCGCAGCTGGCCAACGTCAAGGGCGTCCTCGTGGACGCGGTGCCGCGCTCCGGGACCGCGGTCCTCAACGCCGATGACCCGCTCGTGGCGCGCATGGCCCGGCACTGCGCCGGCAAGGTCATCTACTTCTCGATGCAGATGGAGCCGGGCCAGGACGGCTATGAACGCGTGGAGGCGCACGCCGGTCGCGGCGGCGCGTCGATGGTCATCCGAGAGAGCGACGACGGCGAGCTGATCGTGCTCCGCCACGGCAGCCGGACCATGCCACTCATCTACACGCACCTCATCCCGGCCACGTTCGGGGGTCGGGCACGAATGAATGTCGCCAATGCGCTCGCGGCCGCGGCCGCGGCGTGGGCGGGCGGCGCTCATCTCCACGACATCCGCCAGGGCCTGCG
>PNAP01000002.1 GCA_003169735.1 Chloroflexota bacterium
ATCCAGGTCCATGGATTGCAGAAGTCCTACGGGAAGCTGCAGGTGCTCAGGGGTGTGGACTTCGATGTCGCGCGTGGAAGCATCTTCGCGCTGCTCGGCTCCAACGGCGCCGGCAAGACCACGATCGTGCGCATCCTCAGCACCCTGCTCAAGCCGGATGGCGGCACGACGCGTGTCGACGGATTCGACGTCTTGTCGCAGCCGGCGCGGGTACGCGAGTCGATCAGCCTGACCGGTCAATTCACGGCGGTGGACGAGATCCTCACCGGCCGGGAGAACCTGATCATGATCGCCGAGCTGCGGCACGTGAAGAGCGCCGGCATGGTGGCAGATGATCTGCTCGAACGATTCGGCCTCGCCGACGCGGCCGGGCGCCGAGTGTCGACCTACTCAGGCGGCATGCGCCGTCGCCTCGACATCGCCATGAGCCTCATCGGCGACCCGCGGATCATCTTCCTCGACGAGCCGACCAACGGCCTTGATCCGGAGGGCCGCATCGACGTCTGGCAGGTGATCCAGGGCCTTGCTGACGGCGGCACGACCGTGTTCCTGACGACCCAGTATCTCGACGAGGCTGAGAAACTCGCCGATCGGATCGCGATCCTGCACGAAGGCACGATCGTCGTGTCCGGCACGTTGGCGGAGCTGAGGAAGCTGCTCCCGCCCGCGAAGGTCGAATACGTGGAACGGCAGCCGACCCTGGAAGAGATCTTCCTGGCGATCGTCGGAAGGGACAGGAGGGAACAACGATGAACGCCCAGTTCTTCAGCGACACCAGCGTGATGACGAGGCGCTCCCTGCGCCACATCACGCGCAGCATGGACACCATCATCACGGTGGCCATCACGCCGATCGCCATGATGCTGATGTTCGTCTACGTGTTCGGCGGCGCCATCCAGGCAGGCACCGACGACTATGTGAGTTACGTGCTGCCCGGCATCCTGCTCATCGCGATCGCCAGCGGCATCTCCTATACCGCGTACCGCCTGTTCATCGACCTGCAGGGTGGCATCTTCGAGCGGTTCCACTCGATGCCGATCGCCCGCTCGTCCGTGCTCTGGGGCCACGTTCTGACCTCGTTGGTGTCCAACGCGATCTCGGTGGTCGTCATCATCCTGGTCGCGCTCCTCATGGGCTTCCGCTCCTCGGCGGGGCTGCCGGAATGGCTCGCCGTGGCCGGCATCCTCGGACTGTTCACGCTCGCGTTGACCTGGATCGCGGTGATCGCCGGGTTGTCGGCGACATCCACGGACGGGGCGGGCGCCTTCGCGTACCCGATCATCTTCCTGCCGTTCGTCAGCTCCGCCTTCGTGCCCACTGCGACGATGCCCGGTCCCCTGCGTGCCTTCGCGGAGAACCAGCCTGTCACCTCGATCGTCAACACCATCAGAGCCTTGTTCGAGCAGCAGCCGGTCGGAGGCGAGATCTGGACCGCCCTTGCCTGGTGCGTCGGCATCCTCATCGTCGCCTACGCGCTCGCCGTGAGGGCCTACCGGCGCAAGATCGCCTGAGGGATCAGGACGCTGGCGATGACGGGCGCGTTCGTTCGAAACGCCAGCGTGTCGCGCCGTGGCGCTCCGCGCTCGCGACCGCATGGGCGACCGCGGTCTCGATCACGTAGAGCTGCCACGGTGCTGGGCCTGCCGATGGCGCGCTGTACGGGGCGGTCAGCTCGGTGCCATCGACCTGCGCCGGCCACCCCTGCGCGCGGTAAGCCGCGGCGAGTCGATCGAGCAACGCTCGGTCCGTGACGCGTCTCGCCCATCCCTCGACGACCAGATCGAGGCCGGGCAAGGACGCCGCCAGGGCGCACGCCGGGTTGGCGGCGACGTTCCGACTCTTGCGCGTCCCCGCGCCCGAGGTGAACCAGAACCGTTCCTCGACCCAGAGCGCCCCGATCCCGGCCAGGTGCGGCTGCCCGCCCGGCCCCGAGGTCGACAACCAGAACGTTCGATGATCTTCGCCCTCGAGCCCGACCGTGGGCTGGCCCTGCCCCACCTCGAGCAGGTCTCGGACGCGTGACCACGGCAGCACCGCGGATCCGTAGATGTCGAGGTTCGTGGTCTCGACCGGTTCGATCTCCGCCATGTCACGTGCCTCCATCTCGCCAGGCAACGGCGCCTGCCGCAGCAAGTATCACGGTCGCAACGCCGGATCCGCCGAGTGTCGCCGTACTTCCGATCGCCGCGAGGTGCGCTCATAAGGCGAGGTAAGCAATCGCCCACGAAGGGTACAAAGGCGACTCGACAGGCTGAGCGAGCGCAGTTCCTCGGCGCAGCGGTACGCTCGGCATGCGGCAAACGGCCGAGACGATGGAGTCCTGATCATGCGGAAGCTCATCGCGACGGTGTTCAACTACTCGCTCGACGGCCTCCTCGCCGACGAGGGCACCGACTTCTGGAAGTTCTGCTTCTCTCTGCCCGAAAACAATGAGCCCGACGACCCGGCGCACCTCGACTTTCTGCGTAGGGCGTACGCGCACCTCATGGGGCGCACCGCCTACGAGGCTATCGCGCGGTCCATGACAACCACAGCCACCGACCACCCGTTCGCCGACATCCTGAACACCGGGCGCAAGGTCGTCTTCTCCCGGACCCTGACGAGGGCCGACTGGGCCAACACCACCATCGCCGCTGGCGACACGGCAGAAGAGGTCGACAAGCTCAGGCAGGGCGGCGACGGTCACATCATCGTCTGGGGCGGGGTCAGCCTCTGGCGGTCGTTCATGCGGCTCGACCTGATCGACGAACTCCGGCTGAGCCTGTTCCCCTACGTTGCCGGCGAGGGCACCCGGCTATTCGTCGGCATCCCCACGTCCTACCAACTCGACCTGGTCTCCAGCAACGCCTCCAGCAGCGGGATCGTCGAGTTGCGGTACCTGCGGCACCGCTGATGGCGTTGGCACCGATGCCCGAAACGGTTCCTCACGATGCCGCAGCCCATCGCGCCGCGGTCGAGGAAGTGCGGGCTCAGCGCGAGGCGCGGCTGCGCGAACCGACGAGCTGGCTGAGTCTTGTCGGTCTGCACTGGCTGCGGCCGGGCAAGCTGCAGTTCGGTGCCGACCCGACCAATGACATCGTGCTGCGGGCGGAGGAGGGCGAGATCCCGCCAGTGGCCGGCACGCTCGAGCTGACCGACGGGCGAGTCCTCATCCACCCTGGCAAGGGCGTCGCGCTGACGGCGGACGGGCAGCTGGTGTCCGATGGGACCGTGCTGATCGACGACCAGGCCGACGAGCCCATCACGCTCGAGCTCGCATCCCTTCGGCTCGTCGTGATCCGCCGTGGCGAAGGACGCGCCGGACTCCGAGTCAAGGACACGGCGGCGCCGGCGCTGCGCGGCTTCACGGGATTGCCGTACTTCGAGATCGACCCCAAATGGCGGCTCATCGGGCGTCTCCAGCGGGCCGAACCGGGAGCCGCCATCGCTGTGCCCGATGTCCTCGGCAACATCGTTGGCGAACCCACGCCCGGCGTGGTCGAGTTCACCGCCGGCGACAAACCGTGTCGCCTCGACGCGCTGGAGGCGATGCCCGGCCATCTGTGGCTGATCTTTCGCGACGAGACGTGTGGGCACGAGACCTACGGCGGTGGACGGTTCCTGGTGAGCGGCGCGGTGGCACCGGACGACACCGTCGAGATCGATTTCAACCTTGCTTACAACCCGCCGTGCGTCTTCTCCCCATACGCGACCTGCCCGCTGCCGCCGGAGCGCAACCGATTACCGCTTCGGATCGAGGCGGGAGAGAAGATCTGGGGACCCGGTCAGTGAAGCCCATCCAGCGGCAAGTGCGCGATCACCGATCGCCGCGACTCGCGCGACGCTGCTTGGCTACCATCGCGCCATGTACCAGCCCGCACACGGCAAGTTCACGGTCGCGGACGCGGCTGCGATCCTGGCGGAACTCGCCGCGGCCGTTCCGGCGAGCTTCGTGACCGTCGGCTCGAATGGTCCAGAAGTTTCCGTGGTGCCGATGCTGTTCGACCCGACGGATGGCCCGTACGGCACCCTTCGCTTCCACATCGCGCTCCCGAATCCGCAGTGGAAGGGCATCGATGCGAACACGCAAGCCCTTGCCATCTTCCTCGGGCCGCAGGCGTACGTCAGCCCGGCGTGGTACGAGGAGAAGCGGCGGACCGGCCGCGTGGTGCCCACTTGGAACTACGTCACGGTCGTGGCGCGCGGCACCCTGACCGTCCACCGCGAGCCAGCGTGGCTGGTCGCGCACGTCCGCAAGCTGGTGGATGCGCACGAGGCCGGCCGGCCGGACCCGTGGTCGATCGATGACGCGCCCGCCGGCTACGTCGATGGCCAAGCCAAAGGGATCGTGGGGTTCGAGATGCGGATCACTCGCATCGACGCAAAGAGGAAGCTCAGTCAGAACCGCTCCGACGCCGACATCGAAGGCACCATCGGCGGCCTCAGCGCTGGCACACCGTCGGAACAGGCCGTGGCCGCCGAGATGCGTCGCCGTGTGTGACGGCTGCGCGGTCAGCGGCGGCTCAGATGCAGCGGCGGGCGATGAAGGTCTTGCTTCCCGCGTGCTGGGGCGTGCCCGTCACGGTCGCGCCCACCAGCCACAGTTGCTTGCCGCCGATGAGCGCCAAGCCGCTCGCCTCGCCCGGTGTCGGCGGCGTGACGCGGCTGAACGCGTGCCCACTTGAGTGCATCACCAACGCGGAGTCCGTGTCGTTCTGCCTCGGAAAGAAGCCGGCGGCCCAGATGCTCGTGCTCGATTTCACGACGACGGCTTCGAGCGAACTGATTGCAGGCGATGGCGCCGACACGGCGCTCCAGGTGTGGCCGTCGTAGCGCTGGACCTCGGCGGTGGGGAGGAACTCGGTGATCGACTCGCCGACGGCGTACACGTCAACGTTCGACGCCGAGTCGATCGCCAGCTGGTCGTCCAACACCGGGAAGGTCCAAGATAGGAGCCCTCTAGGAGGTGTTCTATGAAACTCGCCACGCGTATGCTCACCATCGGCACCGAGACGGCCTTCGAGGCCTCGGCCCGCGCCAGAGCTCTCGAAGCGACCGGACGGAGCGTCATCCACCTCCAGGTCGGTGAGCCCGATTTCGATACGCCGGCCAACATCCGCGAGGCGGCCAAGCGCGCCCTCGACGCCGGCAAGACCCACTATCCGCCGTTCCCCGGCATCCCAGAGCTGCGCGCCGCCATCGCCGCCGACTCGACCGCCCGCCGCGGTTTCAACGTCCAGCCGGAGAACGTCTTCGTGACGGTCGGTGGCAAGGGCGTCATGTTCTACGCGATCCTCGCGCTCATCGATGAGGGCGACGAGGTCATCGTCCCCGACCCGGGCTACCCGATCTATGAGTCGGTGACGCGCTTCATCGGCGGCAAGCCGGTGGCCATCCCGATCCGGCAGGAGAACCAGTTCCGCCTCGACCCCGATGAGCTGGTCTCGCTGGTCACGCCGCGCACGAAGATGATCGTCCTCAATTCGCCGGCCAACCCCACCGGCGGCGTGCTCAACCGCGAGGATCTCGAGCGGATCGCCGCCGTGGCGATCGAGCACGACCTGGTGGTCCTCTCGGACGAGATCTACTCGCGGATCCTGTACGACGGCGCTGAGCATGTCTCGATCGGCGCGCTGCCGGGCATGGCCGAACGCACCATCACCCTCGACGGATTCTCCAAGACCTATGCCATGACCGGCTGGCGCCTTGGCTACGGCATCGTGCCCGAGTGGATGGCGACCGGTTTCGGCAAGCTCATCATCAACAGCATCTCGGGCGCAACGACGTTCGCCCAATACGGCGCTTTGGAGGCACTGACCGGGCCGCAGGGCGCGGTCGACGCGATGGTCGCCGAGTTCCGCGTCCGGCGCGATCTCATCGTCGACGGCCTGAACGCCATCCCCGGCGTCTCCTGTCTGCGGCCGCTGGGCGCCTTCTACGTCTTCCCGGACATCTCGGGCAGCGGCATGACCGGCTCCGAACTGGCGGGCCGGCTGCTGTCCGAGGTCGGCGTCTCGGTCCTGGCCGGCACGGCTTTCGGCGGCATCGGGACCAACCACATCCGCCTCTCGTACGCCAACTCGCAGGCGAATATCACCACCGCTCTCGAGCGGATGCGCACGGTCATCGCGCCGGCCGTCCCAGCGACCGCCTGAGTACGGCCGCGTGACCATCGCCGCTCCCTCCGAGACCGACGCGCTGTACAGACAGGCCGAGGCGTCGTTCGAGGATTGGGAGTTCCTGAAGGATGTCATCGACGAGACGATCGACCTCTCCCTCAACTACCGCCAGAGCGGCCACCCGGGTGGTTCGCGCTCCAAGGTCCACCTGTTCCTGGCGATGCTGCTCTCGGGCGCGATGCGCTGGGACCTGCTGCATCCGTGGGGGCGCTTCGGTGATCGCTTCGTGCTCTCGGCAGGCCACACCGTGCCGCTCGTCTACACCACGCTGGCCGTCCTCAACGAGACGATGCGTGCCCGCTTCGACGCCACGCACGACCGGGCCTTCGCCTTCCCCGACGATGGGCGCTGGGCGTTGACCTGGGAGGATCTGCTGACGCTTCGCCATCGCGGCGGCCTGCCGGGCCACGCCGAGATGGCCGGCAAGACGCTCTTCCTGAAGTACAACACGGGGCCGTCGGGACACGGCATGCCGCCCGCGGCGGGAGAGGCGCTGGCCCTGAAGCTTGCCGGCTGCGAGGACGTCAAGGTGTTCGTGGTCGAGGGCGAGGGCGGCCTCACACCCGGAGCCAGCCACGAGACGCGCAACGCCGCGTGGGGTCTCGGCCTCAGCAACCTCGTCTTCCTCGTCGACTGGAACGACCACGGCATCGATTCCTTCGCCGCTTCATCGGTCGTCTACGGCGACCCGGAGTCGTGGTTCAAGGGCTACGGCTGGCGCGTCGCCGGCACGAAGCAGGGGATGGAGTGGGGACCTGTGACGCGCGCCGTGCTCGAGATGGCGCGTGGCGAGAACCCCGACCATGTCCCGTCGATGGCGTGGTTCCGCACCATCAAGGGACGCGGCTACGGCAAGACCGGCGCCGCGAGCCACGGCACGCCCTGGCCGATGAACGCGCCCGAGTTCTGGGCCGTGCGGCACACCTTCATGGAGAAGTACGGCATGGAGTACGAGGGGGTCGATGCGCCAGCTCCCTCCCAGCCGGCGGCCCAGGCGCGCGAGAACCTCCGCCGAGCCATCGATGTCCTGCGATCTCGGACGGACGTGGTCGAGCGCGTGTCCGACCGCCTCCTCGAGGTCGCCGGCTCCGTGCCGGACGAATCACGCACCTTCAACCTCGGAGGGCTCGACGGGCGGGGCCCGGAGATCTTCGCCGACGAGCGCCTCTACGACTTCCGCGGCTACCCGGCCGAGATGTACCGCAAGCCGGGCGAGAAGGCGCCGAATCGCGCCGCCCTGGCGACCTGGGGTGCCTGGGTGAACGCCTTCGCCAGGGCCGAATACGGGCGGCCGCTGTTCATCGTCGCCTCGGCCGACCTCGCCGAGTCCACCAACATCGCGGGCTTCGGCAAGGACTTCGGCACGTTGCCCGGTTGGGGTTGGTACGAGCGCGACAAGAATCCGACCGGCACCGTGCTGCCGACCGAGATCACCGAGTTCACGAACGCGGGCATGGTCGCCGGACTCGCTTCGGTCAACCTGGCCGCCGACCCGTTCACGGCGTTCAACGGCTTCTGGGGCGCCTGCTCGACGTACGCCTCGTTCAGTTACCTCAAGTACGGCGCGATGCGTCTCTTCAGCCAGCTCGCCCAGGACGCCGACCTCAAGGTCGGCAAGCTCCTGTGGATCGCCGGCCACTCGGGACCGGAGACGGCCGAGGACTCGCGCACCCACTTCGGCATCTTCGAGACCGCCGTAACCCAGCTCTTCCCGCAGGGCCAGGTCATCGATCTGCACCCGTGGGAGTACAACGAGGTGCCGGTCATGCTCGGCGCGGCACTGCGCCAGGCGGCGCCCATCGTGGCGCTGCATCTCACCCGGCCGTCCATCGAGATCCCCGATCGCGAGGCGCTGGGCATGCCGTCGCACTTCGAAGCTGCCCGCGGTGCCTACGTCATGCGGCCGTACCGGGTTGGGCTTCCGCCGATGGGCACGGTCTTCGTGCGCGGCACCATCCCGACGGCCAACCTCGTGTCGATCCTCGGGGAGCTCGACGCGCGCGGTCTGAACGTGAAGATCGTGGCGGCACTCAGCCCGCAGCTGTTCGCGCTCCAGGACGCTGGGTACCGCGACGCGACCGTGTCGGCGACGGACCGCTGGGACAGCATGGCCGTCACCAACGGCGCGTTCAAGCTGATGCGCGACTGGCTGGACGGGCCGCTCGCGGCCGAGTACTCCCTCTCCGCCGACTGGGATGATCGCTGGCGTACCGGCGGCACGGTCGACGAGGTGATGGACGAGGCGCATCTGACCGCGCCGCACATCCTTGCTGCCATCGAACGATTCGCCCGCGAGCGCGAGCTGCGCCTCTCCCGGCTGCGCGAGGCGATCCCCGCCAGCTGATCGCCTCGATCGCAGGGTCGCCGACCGGGGCCGCTGGGGTACGATTGCCGCCACGCCGACATAGCTCAGCGGTAGAGCAGCTGTTTCATAACCCGCTACCGCGTCTTCCGCCGCCTTAGCTCAGTGGTAGAGCAGCGGTTTCGTAAACCGCAGGTCCAGGGTTCGAATCCCTGAGGCGGCTCCAGCCTCAGCGTCCGCTGCGTCTGGCGCTACTTGCCCGAGTGTTACGGCGCCTCGACCGCGGTCTGGGCCCAGTGGCGACGCTGGCGGGCGAACGGCGTCTGGGCGCGGGCGATGACCCGTCTCGTCGCGGTCGTCCGCTGGTTCCACGACCGGGAGCCGCTCCCGTCGATGGTCATGGTCGACACATCTTTGCCCGCCTCGGCCGCTGGCGGCGTTTGTCGCGCTGCTACGAAGGCACTGCTGCCAGCGCTCGGATCTGGCTCGAGGTCGCCTCGGTCGGCTACCTGTTCGCTAGGTTGCGTGTCGAGCCTACCTAGCGACCGTAGCGCCAACTGCGAACGTGATGGATGAAATGAGTTCTGACAGCGCCGCGAGTGAGGCGCTCACGTCGGGACCTTTGAGGTTCGCGGTGAACACGAACGAAGCCCAGGATTCGCCAGGCTTCGAGATCGTCCATTGGATCCCTCGGTCGGCCCCATAGGTGCCAAAGCCACCGCCATCGTGGACCGCTGCAGACATACCCGCGACCCTACGGGCCAGGCGATGGCGACGGCGCCGGCTGGAAGGTGCACGCCTGGTTGAGCGGGTAATCGGCGTTGAGCGCGACATCGTCGAGCGGCCGGAGCGTGACCTGCGTAGAGCACTCGTGGCGGGGCGGCCCGATGGCGCCAGCGCTGTTCGTTGCCAGCCACGTGGTGATCGAGTACCCGCCGGCGGGCAGGACGAGCGGCCCTGAGCCGTATCCGCCACCGTAGGTCATGGAGCCCTGCCCTCCGGACTCGCCGCCGGGCACCATGCCCTCGTACACGACCGTGCCGTCGCCGGACACCACTCGGTAGAAGGCGAGCACGTCGCCCGCGCAGCAGTCGACCCCGTGGGCGGTGGCCATCTGCCACAGCCGTGCCGGCTGGTAGTCAGAGGCCAGCTTCAGCGGATGGCTGTCGATGACCTTCCCGGTGGCGTCGTCGACGAGCCACACGGACTCTGATCGAGTCTCCGCAGATCCGGCCTGGGCAGCCGGCCCGAGCGACCGCACCAGCCACACGATGTTGTCGCCGGCGAGGTTCCAGCGCGGGTCGACGGTGGCGATGTCGCCGGCCCGAAACGCCGCCCCGGTCAGCAGATCATCGCCGAGCCCGATCGCGGCCGCGACCTGCGCGAGCGTCATCCTGGGCGTGGTCGCCTTGCCCGTCTGCTGGTCGCCGGTCTGTGGAGCCGCCGTCGGAACGTCGTGACCCTCCGCCCAGGCGATCCGGTCGACGACGAATGCAGCCGCGCACTGGGCCTGGGTTGCCGCGGTGCATTGCCATTGCCGAGCGTCGCCGGCGTGGCCGATGAGCACCAGCGCGCCCGGCTCGCCGGTCGCGCCGCCCGTCACGTACGACCACGCGTCCCCGCTCGTCTCGGTCAGGAAGAAGGGCGCCAGGTTCGTTCCGGATGGCTGGCTGCAGCTCATGCCATTGGAGCCCGCCGGCTGGCACAGCTGCGCAGTGGCGCGGGTGTCGGTGAAGGCCACGGACCGACACCAGCCCTCGAGCGGGCCGATGTACCGCCCCGGGTACGGGCAGGGCAGGGCCATCGCGTCGTAGTAACCAGCCACCGCGACGGCCTGGCCGTCGAGCGTGCCCGACCGCAGCAGCTCGACAGCATCGGCAACGGTGATCACCGGCAGGCCGGCGACCTGCGATGGGAACGTCGCGTCCGCCGGCGGGGGCGAGACCGTCGCGGAAGGCGAGGCGCTGACGCCGACGGACGGCGACATGGTGGCGCCGGCGGACGGCGAGGAGCACGCGCTGAGAATGGAGACGATGAGCACTGCAAGGATGCCGATGCGAGCCATGCCATCCCTTGTGAGGAGCCGATGCCGATGCCGTCGCAACACTACTCGGACGAGCGAACCTGACGAACGGTTCCGCGAGACGCCAATCGGCCACAGGCTCTTACCCGCGCAACTCCGAGCGTCTTCGTATCGTCGACGGTCGCGAAGCTGATGGTCGTATCCGACTCACGGAAGATATCGAGCCACCGGACATGGAGAAGGGACGCCCGAGCAGGCGTCCCTTCGTGAGCGGCGAGGCGGCGGTCAGTCGCCCGAGTCAGGCAGCTCGATCATGCCCTGCGTGGTGACGACCTGGGTGGTCGCCCCGTAGGTGATGGTGACATCGACGGCGACGGGTCCAAGGGCCGCATCAGCCGCGACCGCGACTCGACCGCGTGCGGTCAGCGAACGTCCGTTACGCGTCATCGTGACGGCGACGTCACCCGAAGCGAAGTGGACCACGGCGCTGGCGCCGAAAGCGGAGGAACGGTCGCCGTGCAGCACTCGTGCGTTGATCTGGAGTGAGCCACCCTGCTCGGCGTGGTTCGCTCGGGCGACGAACGAGGTGGCCGGTGTGGCGGCGAGGGCGGTCGATCCGAATAGGGCCACGAAGGCCAAGCTGACGATGGCGAGGGTCCCGAGACGTTTCATTAGGCGTGTGCCTCCTGGTGGTTATCAGCCGGTCGGTGATCGGCTCTTCAACGTTCGAGGACGACCGTCGCGGTTTCGTTCCAACTTCCGTCCGGTACTTCCGTTCGGCCCCACTTCGCGCT
>PNAP01000085.1 GCA_003169735.1 Chloroflexota bacterium
TACAAGACGCGCAAGAAGGCGCTCGGCCCCTTCAAGCGCCAGCTCTGGGAGCTGTCTACCAAGGACGAGATCATCGCCACGCAGGAAGCGAAGCTGCGCTTCCTGTTCGAGAAACTGGCCGTCGGCGGCTCGCGCGCCATGATCGAGAAGTACATCGAAGCGCCGGTGCGCTCGCGGCCCGCGCCCGAATCACTGGGAAGTTAGGGCGGATCCGCGCGGCGTACGTTTTCGCGAAGGCCGTAGCATGGTCGCCGCATGGATGGGGCGGCGCGACGGTGAGCAGGGTCCTCTGGCGGCGCTGCGCGCCGATCCTCGTGTCGGCGGTCGTGGCGCTCACCTCGCTCGCGGTGACCGGTCCGCCGGCCGCGGCTGACGGCTCCATCGACCCGACCATGGCCGCCCAGCTCCAGGGCGCCCTCGATAGCGCGGTCCAGAAAGGGGCCGCGCCGGGGATCCAGATGAGCATCAGCCTGGCCGACGGCAGTCGCTGGGACGGTGCCAGTGGCGTCGGCGAGGTCGGCCCGGACGCTTGGCCCGTCATGAACCAGACGCCCTTCGTCATCGGTAGCATCACCAAGACGTTCATCGCCGCGACCGTCCTCCAGTTGGCCGAGGAGGGCGTGCTCGGCCTCGACGACCCGCTCTCGAACTGGATGCCCGACTATCCGGAGGCGTCGATCATCACGTTGCGCGAACTGCTCTCGCACACCAGCGGCGTCATGGACTACTTCGAGAGTCCTGACTATGAGCACCTCGTCTTCGGACGCCCGACCCACCACTGGACGACCGACGAGATCCTGAGCCTGGTCGGGCCGCCCGATTTCCCGCCCGGCACCGATTGGTCCTATTCCAACACCAACTTCGTGCTCCTCGGGCTGGTCATCGAAGCGGCCACCGGTGAGTCGGTCGGCACGGAGATCCAGGATCGCTTCCTGACGCCGCTCGGCATGGATGACACGTACTTCGAGGGTGCCGACCCACCGCCGGTAGCCGGCGCGATGGGCTATCTCCGCGAGAGCGGCGGTTGGTACGGCCTCGATGACGGCACGAACTACCGACCCAACACGTCGGCGGCGACGGTGGCGTGGTCGGTCGGCAATATCGAGTCGACGAGCCATGACCTGTCGATCTGGGCGCGTGCCCTGTACGGCGGCGACGTCCTCGAGCCTGATTACCTTGCCCAGATGGTGACCTTCAACGACCACGACTACGGGCTCGGCACGGAGCACCACACGTTAGGCGGCCGCGACACCTGGGGCCACAACGGTTCGCTGCGGGGCTACGAGGCGCGCATGTACTACCTGCCGGTGCTGGGCGCGACGGTATCCATCCTTTCGAACCGCGGCCGCTGGTCGGCCGGATACCTCGCCGCTCGCGTCGCCGACATCCTGTTCCGCCAGCTCTACCCCGACACGACCGCCCCCGTCACGACCGCGCCGACCGTCTCACTCCAGCTCGGCGCCCAGGTCGATCCGGGCCGCATCCCGGTGCGCGTCCGATGGTCGACCGTCGAGACGGAAAGCGGCGTCAAGGACTTCGAAGTGCGCATGCAGACCGATGGCGGCGCCTGGCAGACGGTCCCTGTGACGAAATGGCAGGTCGAGTCGGACATGACGCTGTTGGCCGGGCACCGATACGCGTTCAGTGCCCGCGCCACAGATGTCGATGGCAACGTCGGCGACTGGGCGGTCTCGCCGGTCATCAGTGCGCAGGTGCTCCAGGAACGGAGCCCGTCGATCGTGTTCAGCTCCGGCTGGGCCACGGATCGCCAATCGGCGGCGCTCGGTCATCACCTTGCGTCGACCCGCCTGGCCGGGGCGACCGCCTCGATCTCGTTCGATGCCATTGCAATCGGCTGGGTGGCCGATACCGCGCCGCACCGAGGTACGGCCACGCCGATCGTGGATGGCGTAGGCGGCGATGCCGTCGACCTTCAGGCTTCCGGTTACATGCCGCGCCAGCTGGTCATGACGCGTGCCTGGGACGTGGCCGGACCGCACACGCTGAGCATCTCCGTCGATGACACGCACGGACAGCCGCGCGTCGATCTTGACGCGCTGATCCTGATCGATGACGTGGGGCCACCACCCGGCTCATAGCCGGCCTCAGCCGGAAGGGCGTCAGGCGGCGGCCGCCGCCTCGACCGATTCCGTGATGACGCCGATGGCGTGATCGACTTCGTGCTGCGTCGTCACGAGCGGCGGGATGATGCGCACGACCTGGCCCCACGAGCCGGCCGAGAGCAGCAGCAGGTGCCGCTTGAGGGCTTCGGCCAGCACCCGCTTGACCATCGACGGATCGGGCGAGCGCGGGTCCCGCGCGTGCGGATGCACGAATTCGAGCGCCACCATGCAGCCGAGACCGCGCACGTCGCCGACGGCCTCGTGCCGATCCTTCAAGGGAGCCAAACCGGCCAGCAATTGGCGGCCGCGCGCCGCGGCGTTCTCGACAAGCCCCTCGTCCGCGATGACGTCAAGCGTCGCGAGAGCCGCTGCGCAGCACACGACGTTGCCGCCGTACGTGCCGCCGTGGGCGCCCGGCGCCCATTTCCCGAGCATCTCGCGCGGCGCCAGGATGCCTGACAGTGGCAGCCCCGAGGCGATGCCCTTCGCCATGACCAGGATGTCGGGCGTGACGCCCCAGTGCTCCATCGCGAACATCCGGCCGGTGCGGCCGTAACCCGTCTGGACCTCGTCCGCGATGAGCAGGATGCCGTGTCGTGTGGCGATCTCGCGGAGGCGCGGCAGGAAGCCCGGTGAGGGAACGATGTACCCGCCCTCACCGATGACCGGCTCGATGATGAATGCCGCCACGTGGCGCGGATCGACCATCTGCGCGAAGAGCGTCTCGAGCTGGGCTTCCCAATCGCACGTGCAGGCCGACGGGTCGTGCGGTCCGCCGGCGGCGCGATAGCAGTAGGGGTAGGCGGTGTGGTAAACGGAACCCGGCAGCGGCTCGAAATCGCCGCGGATGGTGACGCGAGACGAGGTCAGCGCCATGGTCTGCCCGGTCCGGCCGTGGAAACCGCCGCGAAAGGCGATGATCGCCGGCCGGCCGGTCGCGACCCGCGCCAGCTTGACCGCGGCCTCGACCGCCTCGGCGCCGCTATTGGAGAGGAATGCGCCCCAGCCCGGCGTCGGCATCAGGCCCGCCAGCCGCTGGTGGAGCAGCAGCCCGGGCTCGTGAAAGACGATGTTCTGCTGGCCGTGGATGAGTTTCGCGGCCTGGGTCGCGATGGCGGCCGCCACGCGCGGATGGGCATGGCCGGTGTTGGTGACGCCGATACCCGCGCTGTAGTCGAGGTAGCGCTCTCCTTCGACCGTGGTCAGCCACGAACCCTGGCCGTGGTCGATAACGAGGTCCGTGTAGCGCGACCAGACCGCGGGGACGACATCGAGGTCGGGCAGCGACAGGGCGAGCGTGTCGGTCATGTCACTCCTCTTCGGCCTCGACCGGGTCGAGCCGCTGACGTCGCTGGAGCAGTGTGCTGATCACCACGAACAGGACCGCGCTCACGAAGATGATGGTCCCGATGACGTTGACCTGGACGGGGATGCCGCGCAACTGCGAGCCGAAGATGAAGATGGGGAAGGTCTGGGTCTGGCCGGACGTGAACTCGGTGATGACGTAGTCGTCGATCGACAGGCTGAACGCCAGCAGCGCCGCGGCGATGACGCCGGGCAGGATGAGTGGGAAGGTGACCCGCCAGAAGGTCGTCCATTCGTTGGCGCCGAGGTCGGCGGCGGCTTCCTCGAGATGGCGCGGAAAGCCCTGTAGCCGCGCCCGGATGGTGACCACCACGTAGCTGATGTTGAACATCACGTGGGCGATGAGGATGGTCGTGAACGAGAGCGGGAAGAACGTCCCCTTGGGCACGAACGACCACTGCGTCGAGGCGATGAACAGCGTCAGCAACGAGACGCCCAGCACGATCTCCGGCGTCGACATCGGCAGGAAGATGAGCAGGTTGACGATGCCGCGGCCACGGAACGCGTGGCGCACCAGGGCGAGACCGATGAGCAGCCCGAGGATGGTGGCGATGATCGTGGAAAGGACCGCGATGGAGATGCTCGTCGTGACCGCCTGGGCGAGGCCGGGCTTGCCGAGCGGATCGAGCCAGGCGTTGATCGAGAAGGCCTTCCACGTCAGGTTCGACCGACCGGTCGGGTCGTTGAAGCTGAAGGCGATCATGACCAGCACAGGGATGGCCAGGTAGAGCACGGCAACGAAGGCGTAGAGCGGCAGGATCCATCGGTCGACCGACCGGACGAGGCGCCGGCCGAGGTGGCCGCGGGGCTTCTGGATGTGGTTCGGCGCGGCCGACGCGACCATCAGGCGCCTCCGCCGCTGAGCTGCTCCGTGCCGACGAGGCGCGCGTAGATGAACACCGCCGCGAGGATCGCCGCCATCAGGATGAACGAGAGCGCAGCGCCGGTCGGATAGTCGCTGACCTTCTCGAAGCGGTTCTCGATGACGTTGCCGATCATCTGCGACTGGGGGCTGCCCAGGAGCTCGGCGTTGACGAAGTCACCGACCGCCGGGATGAAGGTGAGCAGCGTTCCCGCGAAGACTCCCGGAAGGGCCATCGGCAGGGTCACGCGGCGGAAACGTTGCCACGTGCCGGCGTACAGATCCTGGGCAGCCTCGAGCAGGCTGGGCGGGATCTTCTCCAGCGCCACGTACAGCGGCAGCGTCATGAACGGCAGGAAGTTGTACGTGATGCCGGCGATGACCGCGACCGGCGTGGCCAGCAACCGGAAGGTCGGCGGCACGAGCCCAAGTTCCTTGGCCGGTCCGAGCACGATGCCGTTGTCGGCGAAGATGATCTCCCACGAGATGGTGCGCAGCAGGAAGCTCGTGAAGAACGGAGCGATGACCAGGAACAGCAGGATGTTCTTGTAGCGGCCGCCGCGGAAGGCGATGAAGTAAGCGAGCGGGAAGCTCAGCACGAAAGTGAAGAGCGTCGCCAGGCCGCCGAATTCGATGGACCGGAAGATCTGGTCCTGGTACTGGTTGAGCGCCGACGCGTAGATGCCGAAGTTCCAGGTCAGCGTGTAGCCGGACGCTGCCGAACCGGTCCACAACGAGACCAGGAACATCTGGACGGTCGGGTAGGCGTAGAAGACGAGGAGGTAGAGGATGCCCGGCGCAAGCAGCAGCCACCCGGCGATCGACGGGTGGCGGCGGAACCAGCTCACGGGCGGCCGGTCACAGCCCGATCGCGTTGGCGAATGACGCTTCCCACTGTTGGCGGGTGTTCAGGTCGTTGTCGATGAAGTCCTTGAGACGCGCCTTCATGTCGTCGGTCGGGAAGATGAGCGGGTTGGTGGCCGCGCTCGAATCGAATGCGACGATGGCCGCTGCCGCGCCCTTGACCGGGCAGACGTAGTAGACGAAGGCCTCGATCTCAGCCGCCACCTTGGGGTCGTAGTAGTAGTCGATCCATTTCTCGGCGTTGGCCTTGTTGAGGGCGCCCTTGGGGATGCCCATGTTGTCGGTCCAGAGCATGCCGCCCTCGCTCGGCAGCGCCCACTGGAAGTCCTGGCTCGACGACTCATCGGGCACGAGCAGGCCCAGCACGTCGCCGGACCAGGCCATGGCGATGAGCACGTCGCCGCTCTGCATCAGGTTGACGTAGCTGTTGCCGGTCAGCTGGCGGACCTGGCCGTCCTGGACGGCTCCTGCGATGACCGCGATGGACTGGTCGAATTGGTCCTGGGTGAGCGTGCTCGGATCGAAGCCGAGATGGATGGCGGCCAACCCGACCGTGTCGTTGAGTTCGGTCTGGTAGGTGACCTTGCCCTTGTAGGTGTCGTCCCAGAAGACATGGACGCTCGTCAGGTCGCCGGTCGCTGCCTTGTCGAATCCGATCCCGGTCATGCCCGACTGCCACGGGATGGCCAGATCGTTACTCGGATCCCACTGCCTCGTCTTGTAGGAATCGTCGAGGTTGGCCGGGTAGTTGGTCATGTTCGCTGTGTTGACCTGCTCGAGCCATCCGTGGGCGATGAGTCGCTGCATCATCCAGTCGGTCAACACGACGATGTCCCAGCCGGTCGGCTGGCCTGCTGTCAGCGGGCCCTCGAGGTCGGCCGTGTAGAAGGCCTCGTTTTCGTCGATGTCCTCGAGGTACTGGAAGTCGATACCGGTCGCGGCCGCGAAACGGTCGACGATGGGGAACTTGCCGCCCTTGGTGGGCATGTAGCCGATCCAGCTGGCCATGCGCAGCTCTGTGGTGACTGCCTCGGATTCGACGGGTGTCGGTGACGCCGCCTCGGTCTCCGTGGCACCGGGCGTGGCTGACGCTGACGCGGCGGCCGTCTGCGTCGCTCCCGGCGTCGCGGTGGCACCGGGCGTGCCCGTCGCGGACGGCGGCGTGGTCGCCGTGGGCGCGGGTGTGGGCGCTGCCGACGGGCTGAGCGCCGCCGTGCCGCACGCGGCCAGGAACGCTCCGACGCTGGCGGCCGCGCCGAGTTGGAGCATCCGGCGTCGCGTCATCGCCCTGCCGAGGGCCAGGTCAAGGGGATCGGGCGATCCGTGCATCGGAATTCTCCTCAGCTCGCGGCAGTTTCGTTGACGGAAGGCGATCCGCTGGCAGCATCGGCCGTGGATGCCGTGGACGCGCCGCGGACGGCGAAGGTGTCGTCCGGCGACCAGGTCATGGCCACCTCTTCGCCCGGACGCCAGAGCGAGTTGGCAGCGGCGCGCTCGAGGTTCTGCTCATAGACGGTGAACGTCTGGCCGTTCGACCGCTCGATGACGTACAGCGTCGAGACACCGGTGTAGCTGGTCTGCTTGACGCGGCCACGCAGGACGTTGGCGCCGGCTGGCACGTCGTCGGTGAGTTCCAGCAGGCGGACTTTCTCGGGCCGCACGCCGACCTCGACGTCGGTCGAGCCACTGACCTGGGCGAGCGGCAATCGCAGCTTGGTCGAGTCGTCGAGTGCCACCAACGCGTAGGCATCGGCCGTGCCGTCGACGTGACCCGGCAGCAGGTTGCAGACGCCCAGGAAGCCAGCCACGAAGCGCGTCGTCGGCCGCTCGTAGAGCTCCTCCGGCCGGCCGAGCTGCTCATACCGGCCGCGATTCATGACCGCGATGCGATCGGACATCGTCATCGCCTCGTCCTGGTCGTGGGTGACGTAGATGAAAGTGATGCCGACCTCCTGCTGGATTCGTTTCAGCTCGAGCTGCATCTGCTTGCGCAACTTGAGGTCGAGGGCACCGAGCGGTTCGTCGAGCAACAGAACGGCGGGGCGATTGATGAGCGCCCGCGCAAGCGCCACGCGCTGCGCCTGCCCACCCGAGATCTGGCCCGGCTTGCGCTGGTCGAAGCCGCGCAGCTCGACCAGTTGAAGCATCTGCGCCACGCGCGCCTTGATCTCGGCGCCCTTGACCTTCCTGCGGCGCAGCCCGAACGCGACGTTCTCGAAGATGGTCAGGTGCGGGAAGAGGGCGTAGTTCTGGAAGACCGTGTTGACGTTGCGGCGGTAGGGCGGCAGCCACGTGACGTCCTCGCCGTTCAGCTCGATGAGGCCACTCGTGGGCTCCTCGAAGCCTCCGATCATGCGCAGCGTCGTGGTCTTGCCGCAGCCCGATGGTCCGAGCAGCGAGAAGAACTCGCCGTCGAGCACCTCCAGGTTGACATGGTCGACCGCTACGTCCTGGCCGAAGACCTTGGTGACCTCGACCAGTCGGACGTCGATGGTGGACACCGGCTCCGCGTCTCCTCTCGCGCTTTCGCCGGCTGCCGCTGGCAGACGGTGGGGCAGTATATGAACGGGGTTGATTCGGTGTCAATTCGTGGCGTGCTCGCCGAATCGGTGCGATTCTCGCGGTCCGAGCCAGCCATCGCCGCGACTTTCGTCGCCGCTTCGCTGCCTGCGCGGCGCCGCCGATCGCTAGCCCAGCCCAGCCGCCCGCACGACGATCACGAGGCCGATGCCGGCAACGAGGCCGAGCAGCAACCGGTCGCGGCGCCAGATGACCACCGCAACGCAGAGCAGCACGGCCACGATCTCGATGCCCAGGTGGATGGCCGGCCGGCCGGTCGCGTCCTTGACGATGACCGCGTTGACCGCCGCCAGTGCGGCCAGACACCCGGGACCGATCAGGCGGAGATACGCGAGCACGGGCGCAGGCAGACGCTCGATGCCGGGCGCGAGCAGCGGCAGCGCCCGCGAGGGGTAGGTCACGGCGGCCATCAGCAGGGCGAGCCAGACGAGATCGGTGCTCATGGGCCGGACTGCGGGACGGACATCGGGTCGGTCGGGGTGGCCCGGACCGTTGTGGGCACGAGCATCGCCAGCGCGGGTCCGCCGAGGCCGCCCGCCACGATGCCGATCGATGGATCGAGCATCAACCCGGCCGCGACCGCGATGAGCGCGCCGCCGATGGCGGCCACGAGCTCGCGCCGACCGCTGATGAAACCTGCCGCGAGACCGGCCATGGCGGCAGGAAAGACGACGTCGAGGGCGAGCGCGCGCGGATCGGGAACGAACTGGCCACCGAGGGAGCCGAGCGCGGTCACGCCGATCCACGGCACACACACCATCGCCGCAGCCAGCCAATAGCCGCGCCGGTCACCCCGGCCGAGGTCGCGCGCTTCAGCGATCGAGAGGGCGAACGTCTCATCGGTCAGGGCATGGGCCATGGCCGCCCGCTCGATGCGCGGCCGGTCCTGGAAGAACGGCGCCAGCGCTGCCGAGTAGAGCAGGTGGCGCGCGTTGAGGAGCGCCGTGAACCCGACGATGGCGATCCAGGGCACGCCCTGGGTCACGAAGCCGACCGCCGCGAACTGCGAACCGCCGGCCAGGACGAGTGTGCTCATCGCCATCGTCTCGAGGAACGAGAATCCGGCCTGTCGCGCGGCAACGCCGTAGACGAGCGCGAAACCAGCCGCCGTGACGCTCAGCCCGGCGCCATTGACGAGCAGACGTCGTCGCGCGGCCGAGGCGCGCTGCTCGTCGCCAACCTCGCTCTTTCCGGTCATCGCGGCCACGCTGGCTAAGATACCGACATGCTCTCAGAAGCCGCGGTCTACGAAGCGCTCAGCGCCGTCCAGGAACCGGAACTCGGCCGCGACATCGTGTCGCTCCAGATGGTCAAGGATCTCGCCATCGGCCCGGACTCCGACATCTCGCTGACCATCGAGCTGACCACGCCGGCCTGTCCGCTGAAGGATGAGATCGAGCGTAACGTCCGGGCGGCGTTGGCCGGCATCGACGCCGGCACCGTGACCATCACCTGGGGCGCGATGGTCCGACGGGCCAGCCCGAAGCAGGCGCAGCAGCTCGTGCCCGGGGTCAAGAACATCCTGGCCGTCGCCTCGGGCAAGGGCGGCGTCGGCAAGTCGACGGTCTCCGCCAACCTGGCCGTGGCACTGGCGATGGAGGGAGCGTCGGTCGGGCTGCTCGATGCCGACATCACCGGCCCCAACATCCCGCTGATGATGGGCCTCGAGGGTGCGCCTGCGGCCAGCCCCGACGGCAAGATCATGCCGCTCGAGCGGTACGGCGTGAAGGTCATCAGCATCCAGTTCTTCGTTCCCGAAGGCCAGCCCATCGTGTGGCGCGGCCCACTCGTCGGTGGCGCCATCCAGCAGTTCCTGCGTGATGTCGACTGGGGCGAGCTGGACTACCTCGTCATCGACCTGCCGCCCGGCACCTCGGACGCGCAGCTCACGCTCGCCCAGGCGGTGCCCATCAGCGGCGTCCTGCTCGTCACGACGCCGCAGGACGTGGCCGTCCAGGACGTCACCAAGGCGCTCGCCATGTTCCGGCGCATGAGCGTGCCGATCATGGGCGTGGTCGAGAACATGAGCGCCTTCATCTGCCCGCACTGCGGCGAAGCAACGGAGATCTTCGGGCGTGGCGGCGGCGAGGCGTTCGCGCGGCGCAACGAACTGGAGTACTTCGGCGGCATCCCGCTCGACGTCCGCGTCCGACAGGGCGGCGACGCCGGTGTGCCCGCCGTTGCGCAACGCGAACCAGGCGTGGCGGCCGATGTGATGCGCGGCCTGGCGCGTACCATCGCCGCGCGGATGAGCGTTCGCGCCGCGCAGCAGGTCCCGGTCCTTTCGATCAGCTAGGTGGCATCCGCATACGGACAGGTGAACGAAACATCATCATTTGGTAGCCCCACGGTCACGATTCCGTGGCACAGTCTCATCAACGAAACGCGGGGAAGGTCGCGGCAGCCGTGTCCGCCCAACCGCCGCGATGGCCCAAGGCTCGCGATCGAGCCCACGTCGATGACAGGGGATGGATCGAACCATGACTGAATCCCGATCAGGCCGCTGGACGCTGGTGGCCGCATTCGCCGTGCCGTTGCTGCTGCTGGCATCACTGCCGGCCGTGGCGGCCCAACCCGGGGCGGCAGCCAGCGGATCGGCCAGTCCGGTCGTGGCGACACCGGACGCCAGCGAGACACCCACCGCGACGCCGGCTCCCACGCCCGCCCCGAGCGTCACGCCCGAACCGCCGCCGGCGCCGGGCCTCATCTTCACCACGCCCTATCCGGCGGTCGAGGTCGATCCGGGCGGATCGGTCACGTTCGCGCTGCATGTCGAAACGGTCAAGCCGGAGCGCGTCGGGCTGGCGGTGTCGTCGGTGCCAGATGGTTTCACGACGACGATGCGCGGCGGTGGATTCATCGTCGACGCCGTCCAGACGCTTGGTGAGACACCGCCGTCGGGTGCGACCGAACCCGTTCTGAGCCTCGAGGTCGACACTCCCGCGACGGTCGCGCCCGGCAACTACCAGGTCGTGGTCCAGGCGACCGGCTCGGAAGGCGTGACGTCGCTGACGCTCGATCTGGCCATCAATGCCGCCGCCGCCGGCAGCGTCACGATGACGACCACGGTGCCCAATCAGAAGGGCGACTCGAGCAAGTCGTTCACGTTCAACCTGACGCTCTCCAACAAGACCGCGCAGGAGATCACCTTCACCCTCTCCGCCACTGGCCCGTCGGATTGGGCAGTCTCGGCCATCCTGGCCAGCCAGGCACAGGCCGCAACCGCCGTGGTGGCCGCCGGGGACACCGCCAACATCACGGTGTCGGCGACACCGGCCGATGGCGCGGCTGCCAACACGTATCCCATCCACGTCGATGCCTCGGGCGGGTCATATGACGCCACGACCGACCTGACCGTCGAGATCACCGGCAGCTACGGCATCACCCTGGCCACGTCCGATGGCAACCTCCAGACGAACGTCACCGCCGGTGCCGACTCGGCGCTCCCATTCATCGTCACCAACACCGGCACCGCGCCGCTGACGAACGTCTCCCTCACCGCGTCCGGCCAGCCGACCGGGTGGAACGTGACCTACGACACCGACACCGTCCCGAGCATCGCGGCCGGCGACCAGACCACCATCACCGCGCACATCGTGCCGTCCGGCGACGCAGTGGCCGGCGACTACAACATCTCGTTCACCGCGAAAGCGACCGAGAAGAGCAGTACGCCCGCAACGGTCATCCGCACCACGGTCGAGACGTCGCCGCTGCTCGGCATCGTCGGCATCGCCCTCATCGTGCTCATCTTCATCGGCCTGTTGCTGGTCTTCCGCCGATACGGGAGGCGTTGACGTTGGCCATCCCGGCGGGCGTCGCCATCCACACCCGCGGGCTCGAGAAGCGCTACGGCGATGCGGTGGCCGTGCGCTCGCTCGACCTCGATGTCCGTCACGGCGAGGTCTTCGGGCTGCTCGGGCCGAACGGCGCCGGCAAGACGACGAGCATCCTGATGCTGCTGGGCCTGACTGAGCCGACCGGCGGCCTGGTCGAGGTGCTCGGCCTCGACCCGAAGCGCGACCCACTGCCGGTCAAGCGGCATGTCGGCTACCTGCCCGACAACGTCGGCTTCTACGGGTCGATGACCGGCCGTCAGAACCTCCGCTACACGGCGCGCCTGAACGGCCTCTCCAATGCCGAAGCGGAACCGCGCATCAAGCGGCTGCTCGACCGCGTCGGGCTCGCTGCCGATGCCGCCGACGACCGTGTCGATACCTATTCGCGCGGCATGAAGCAGCGCCTCGGCCTGGCCGACTGCCTTGTCAAGGATCCGTCGGTCGTCATCCTCGACGAGCCGACGACGTCCATCGACCCGATCGGCGTCGTCGAGATGCTCGACCTGGTCCGCGAGCTCGCCCACGACAACGGCTGCGCGGTGCTCCTATCGAGCCATCTGCTGTACCAGGTCCAACAGGTGTGCGACCGGATCGCGATCTTCGTGAGCGGCGAGGTGGTGGCCATGGGCACGGTCGCCGAGGTCGCCCGCAAGCAGGCGAGCGGCGCCATGATCACCCTCGAGGTCGGCGCCGACGGTCCGGGCGTTGCCGTCGGAGCTACGCTGCGCGCGGTGCCCGGTGTGGTCGAGGTGACCGTCGACGAGCACGACCCGCGCCTGTGGCTGGTGACCTGTCCGCCGGCGACGCGGATGGCCCTGGTCAAGGCGCTCGTCGACGCCGGCCAGACGCCCTGGCATCTCGACGACCGGGGCATGCAGCTCAGCGAGATCTACCAGACGTACTTCTCCGGGACGCGCGTGCCGCCGTCGCATCGCTCGCGTTCTGCGATCGCGCCGACGCCGGTCGCGGCGAACGTCCCGGCTCGCGTCGACAAGGCACAGATGTCCGCCGCGCGACGGCGAGCCATCCATCGTTCCGAGCGCCGGAACTCCGGCCGACCGGATCGAGGCAACAAGCGTGGATGAGCCAGTGACTCCCATCGAGCCGACATCCCCCGAGCCGTCGGCGACCGAGCCCCTTGCCACGCCCGACACGGCAGCTACGGTGACGCAGGTGGTCGACGCGGACGACGATGGCGAGGTGTCGGACGATCCCGATGCGGCCGCCTGGGCCGACACTTCCACTGAGGACGACGCTCCGGCTGAGGACACGGCTCCCTCCGTGGGCGCTCCGCCGCGCATCCCGTCGGGGTGGCGCGTCATCGCCGCAAAGGAATTCACCGATCACCTGCTGAGCTGGCGCTTCACCATCCTGGTCGCGCTGCTGGGCATGATCGGCCTCTTCAGCATCTCGTCGGTAGCCGACGAGGTCAGGACGGCGGCCAGCTCGGTATCGGGTGCGCAGGGTCTGTTCCTCGCGCTGTTCGCTGCGCATCCGCAGGCGACAGCGAGCGCGACGGTGCCGAGCTTCATCGGATTCATCGGCATCCTTGGGCCGGTCCTCGGCATCGTCTTCGGCTTCGATGCCGTGAGCTCTGAGCGCGCCGAAGGGACGCTGCCTCGCCTCGTGTCGCAGCCCATCCATCGCGACGACGTCATCAACGGCAAGTTCGTGGCCAGCCTGATGACCATCTTCCTGATCTTCGTGGCCGTGATGGTCATCATCGCGGGCGTTGGGATCATCGAGCTCGGTATCGTCCCGAGCAGCGACGACTTCCTGCGCCTGGTGACCTGGGTCATCGTCGCCACCCTCTACGTCGGCTTCTGGCTGGCGTTCGCGATGCTCTGCTCGGTCGTCCTCCGGCGAGCGGCGACCGCGGCACTCCTCACGTTTGCGGTCTGGCTGATCTTCGGCCTGTTCTGGGGGCTCCTCGGGCCACTCATCTACAACGCCGTCGCACCGATCGATCCCAATGCCACGGAGGCTGCGCAGATCGCCGCCGCCAACGTGCAGGTCGAGATCAACCGGATCTCGCCGGAACAGCTCTTCGAGGAGTTGTCGAGCGTCGTGACCGATCCTCGCCAGACCTTCCTCGGCATCGTGTCGCCGGAACAGGCCAACAGCCAAAGTGATGCCGCGGTACTGCCGCTCGATCAGAGCCTGCTCATCGGCTATCCGCAGGGTGTCGCGCTCGTGGCCGAGACGGTCGCCTGTTTCGCGCTCGCCTACGTCGTGTTCATGCGCCAGGAGGTCCGTGCCTGAACGATGATCAGGCGCCTCGCTCCGTTCCTCGCCGCACTCGTGCTACTTGCGCTGGTGCCTGCGACGGCGGCGGCCGGCACGACCGAGTTCCCGCCCGGATACGAGGCGTACCACACGTACGACGAGATGGTCGCCGACATCACGGCCATGGCCGCCGCCCATCCTGACATCGTCGCCCTCTCGGTCATCGGCCACAGCTACGAGGGACGTGCCCTCTACGCGGTCAAGATCAGCGACAACGTCAACACCGACGAGAACGAGCCCGAGGTCGTCTTCACGGGCCTGACCCACGCCCGCGAGCACATGGGCCTCGAGCAGGTGCTGGCGCTGATGCACTGGCTGGTCGACGACTACGGCCAGCCCGGCAACCAGCGTACCGACGCCATCGTCAACTCGACCGAGATCTGGGTACTGCCCGAGATGAACCCCGACGGCGCCGAGTTCGATATCAGCGGCGGCCACTTCCACGAGTGGCGCAAGAACCGCCAGCCGAACCCCGGATCGCCCTACATCGGCACCGACCTTGCCCGGAACTACCCGTTCATGTGGGGATGCTGCGGCGGGTCCGGCAAGAACCCGTCTTCCATGTACTACCGCGGTGCCGCGCCGATGTCGGCGCCCGAGGCGCGTGCCGAGCGAGACTTCATCAAGAGCCGCGTGGTCGACGGCAAGCAGCAGATCCGGCTGCTCATCAGCTTCCACAGCCACGCCCGGCGGATCCTGTACCCGTACGGCTACACGCAGGACCCGGTGCCGCCGACGATGACGCTCAAGGACCACCAGATGCTGGTCGCGCTGTCCAACGGGATGGCGGCTCGCAACGGCTACAGCGTGATGCAGGGTTCGCACTGGTACATCACATCGGGTGGCGGCGGTGACTGGATGTATCACAAGTACCGGATCCTGCCGTTCACCATCGAGCTGCCGCCGGGCGTCGGTGCGCCAAACGGATACCTGACGTCCGACCACATCGGCCCGGTCACCGAGCACAACCGCGAGGCACTCCTCTGGTTCCTGGAGCAGGCCGGCTGCCCGTCAGCGGCCATCGGCGACCCGTGTCGGCCGGCGTCAACGATCGCGCCATCGCCGTCACCGATGCCGTCAAGCGGGGGCTTCGTCGCCGAGTGACCGTGGAGCGGCAGGATCGCAACCGATGATACGGCGCCTCGCGCCACTCCTCATCGCATTCGGGCTCCTCACGGCTCTCCCCGCGGCGGGCGCGGCGGCCAGCCAGTTCCCGCCAGGTTACGAGGGCTATCACACCTACGACGAGATGGTCACCGAGATCCATGACATCGCCGCCGCCCACCCCGACATCGTGGCGTTGTCCGTCATCGGCCAGAGCTACGAGGGCCGCGACCTGTGGGCGGTCAAGATCAGCGACAACGTCAACACCGACGAGAACGAACCGGAGGTGGTCTTCACCGCGCTGACACACGCTCGCGAGCACCTCACCGTCGAGCAGGCGCTGGCGCTCATCCATTGGCTGGTCGATGGTTATGGCCAGCCCGGCAACGAACGCACCGATGCCATCGTCAACTCGACCGTGATCTGGGTGCTGCCCGAGTTGAACCCCGACGGAGGGGAGTTCGACATCAAGGGCGGCCACTTCCATGGCTGGCGCAAGAACCGACAGCCGACGCCCGGCTCGACGTCCATCGGCACCGACATCAACCGGAATTACGGCTATCACTGGGGCTGCTGCGGTGGCTCGAGCGCCGATCCCGCGTCCTACCTCTATCGCGGTCCTGCGGCCTGGTCGACGCCGGAGGCTCGCGCGGAGCGGAGTTTCTTCGCCTCACGCGTCATCGGCGGGCAGCAGCAGATCCGTATGGTGCTCAATCTCCACAGCCACGCGGAGCGGATCATCTATCCGTATGGCTACACCACCACGCCCGTGCCGCCGGACATGGTGCGACGGGACCATCGGATCATGGCCGCGATCGCCGGCGGCATGGCCGATCGGAACGGCTACCGGCCGTCACAGGCCTCGCACTGGTACATCATGTCGGGCACCGCGAACGACTGGATCTACCACCGATACCGGATCCCGTCGTTCACGATGGAGCTCGGCCCGAGCGCCTCGGTCCACCATTTCAACCTGCCCTCCGACCAGATCGGGCCGGAGACGGAGGTGAACAAAGACGCGCTCCTGTGGTTCCTCGAGCAGGCGCCATGCCCGTCGGCGGTCATCGGCGATACCTGCGGCACGCGCCCGAGTAGCGCTCCGGCACCGGCCGTCGCGGCCTGGCAGATGCGGCCGTCCATGGACCTCCGGGGATCGCTGCCGATCTAGTCGGCGAGGGCGCGCCAGAGTTCCGTGCAGGCGAGCAGCGCGGCCCGTCGGCGGCCGGGTACGCCGTGCAGGAACGCGACCCGCGACACCTGCCGGACCTCGGTGCCGATGGCGATGGCGATCGCCACGGCCGTGTCGCCGCCACGCTGGCGCGCTCGCACCGATAGGCCGATATCCGTGCCCGCGACCTCGCGCACCTGTTGCGCGTACGCCGCGAGGTCGTGATGCGCGCTGGCCAGGGCGCTGCGCGGGTTCAGTGTCTCGCTGAAGATGAGCCACGCGGCGCCGCCGAGGTACGCGCCGAGCTGGCCATCCGTGCCGATCTCGACGGCCGAAACCGTCCGCGCTACCAGCCGGCGGCCGATCGCCTCGGGCCAGCTTTCGTCGCCCCGGGCGAAGACGTATTCGGCGATGCGCGGCATCAGCTCCGCGACGGTCTCCGTGACCATCCGAAGCGCCGGCCGGCCGCCGGCTTCGCCGACCGCGCTGATGCGCAGATCGACCGCATCGGGTCGGACGTACGTCGCCACCTGCGGGTTGACGGTCCGTAACGTCGACTCGCCGATCAGCTCGGCGAGGGCCGATTCGCCGATGCCCGTCAATCTCAGCGTTTCGGACGCTCGATCCGCGCCGAGCCCTCGGGCCAAGAGCCGCGGCGTCGCTTCATCGCGCCACATCGGGCGCATCTCGCTCGGCGGGCCGGGCAGGGCGATGATGATCCTCCCGTCACCAGCATCGACCCACCAACCGGGTGCGCTGCCGTTGGCGTTGGGCAGCCCGGCAGCGCCGGGAATCAGCCACGCCTGCTTCCGGTTGCTCTCCGCCATGACCGTGCCGCGCCGTTCGAAGAGTTCGCGCAGCCAGCGCTCCAGATCGGGGTCGACGGCGGGAACGGTGCCCGTTGCGGCGGCGATGGCTTCGCGCGTCAGGTCATCCGGGGTCGGCCCCAGGCCTCCCGTGCTGACCACGAGGTCGACCCTCGTGAGCGCCACGGCAAAGGCGTCGCGCACCGTCTCGAGATGGTCGGGCAGCGCGGTGATGCGCCGGACATCGACGCCTCTGCCGGTCAGGTCGGTCGCCAGGTCGCCGGAATTCGAGTCGCGCGTGAGGCCCGTGGTCAGTTCGGTGCCCACGGACAGGATCTCAGCGGAGATGATCGGTCGGTCGCGCATCAGAGAGGCCGAGTCTACCTCGTTGGCAATCTCCGACCGAGAGTGCTAACCTGCGACGAAAGAACGTTCAGCAGCGGACACAGCGAGGGAAACGACCCAATGGCCAAGCTCATCATCTATGACGAAGAGGCACGTGGCGCGCTCAAGCGCGGCATCGACGCCATGGCCGACGCCGTCGGCGGCACGCTCGGGCCCAAGGGCCGCAACGTCGGGCTCGACAAGAAGTACGGCGCGCCAACGGTGACCCACGATGGCGTGACCGTCGCCCGCGACATCGAGTTGGACGATCCGTTCGAGAACATGGGTGCGCAACTGCTCAAGGAAGCGGCCACCAAGACCGAGGACGTGGCCGGCGACGGCACGACCACCGCCACGATCCTGGCCCGCGCCATCGTCTCCGAAGGGCACCGCAACGTGGCGTCCGGCGCCGACCCGATGCAGATGAAGCTGGGCATCGAGAAGGCCGCCGAGGCGGTCGCGGCGAGCCTCAAGGCGCACGCGCATCCGGTCAAGGGGCACGCCGAGATCGCTCAGGTCGCGACCGTCAGCGCTGCCGACCCGGAGATCGGCACGCTCATCGCTGATGTCTTCGACAAGACCGGCAAGGACGGCGTCATCACGGTCGAGGAGTCGCGCACCATGGCGACCGAGACCGACTACGTCGAGGGCATGCAGTTCGACCGTGGTTTCTCGAGCATGTACTTCGTGACCGACACCGGCCGCATGGAGGCGGTCCTCGACGAGCCGTACATCCTGATCACCGACCGCAAGATCTCGGCCGTAGCCGATCTCCTGCCAGCGCTCGAGAAGGTGCTCCAGACCGGCAAGAAGGACATCGTCATCGTCGCCGAGGATGTCGACGGCGAGGCGCTGGCGACACTCGTCGTCAACAAGATGCGCGGCATCGTCAACGTGCTCGCCGTCAAGGCGCCAGGCTTCGGCGACCGGCGCAAGGAGATGTTGCGCGATCTGGCCATCCTGACCGGCGGCACGCTCATCAGCGAGGAGCTCGGGCGCAAGCTCGACTCGGTCCAGCTGGTCGATCTCGGGCAGGCCCGCAAGGTCGTCTCCAACAAGGACAACACGACCGTCGTCGAGGGCAAGGGCAAGCCCGACGAGATCGCCGGCCGCATCAAGCAGATCAAGGCGCAGATCGAGGACACCACCTCGGACTACGACAAGGAGAAGCTCCAGGAGCG
>PNAP01000111.1 GCA_003169735.1 Chloroflexota bacterium
ACTGACCGCCGCCTCGCCGCTCATGAAGAGGGGACGCCTGCTCGGGCGTCCCCTCTTCATGTGTGGTGGCGCGGGTCGTCCAAGCTCAGCCTGCGCGTCGCCGCAGTCGACTGGCGGCGATCCACAGCGTCTACCAACGGCTCGTCGGTCACAAAGTGCACCACGCCGTCCCCGAGGCGATCGTGACGGTCTACAGGCACGCACTCGCGCTGGCGCAGCGCGCCCACTGCTGTCCGCCTCGTTCCGTACCGTTCGCCACCGTGACGAGTTCTCCGCGCCCTGCGAACCGCTCCCGCCACGCCTCACCATGCCGGTCTCCGCACAGCAGGACCGTCGGCGTGCAGAAGTCCCGTCGAAGATCGGCGCCCCGGTCGGCGAGCCACAGCCGGGCGGTCGTGTCCTGATCAGGGATGCCGCCGACGAGCTGGACCTCGATGGCCGTCTGGCAGACCCCGCACCTCGTCCGAACGACCGCATCGGCATGGAGAGCGCCGGCGATGCCGAGGGCATCGTAGGCGCACCAGGTGCGGAACGAGCCCTCGTCGAGGTCGAGGTGGTGCGGCCCGTCGCTGATCGACAGACCGGCCGATCCGGTGACCGCCCCGTCTCGGTCTCGATCGAGCGCGCCGGCGGCGGTCAACCGGTCGATCTCCTGTCGGGTCGATGCCACGGGCAGACCAGCCGCGACGGCGATCGCTCCGGGGAGCACCGGCGCGTGGGTCTTGAGCAGGAGCGCGAACGCCATCTCCCTGATCGGTCCGGATGGATCGAGCGACGGCAACATCCAGACCGATGGTAGCGCCGTGGCCACGGCGCACGGACCGGATCGTCGAACCGGTGACGTTCGAGGGTCACCCAACCTGCACGACCGTCAGGACGGAGTCAAGACCACGATCGGGATGGTGCGGGTCGTCTTGGCCTGGTACTCGGCGAACGCCGGCCAGACCTCGGTCATGAACGCGTACAGCCGGTCGCGCTCCGGCCCTGACGGGATCGCGCGGGCCTGTGCTGTGAACCGTTCGGTGCCATCGGCGCCGGCGACCTCGACCTCGACCTCGGGGTTCAGCTGGATGTTGCGGTACCACTTCGGGTGTTCGGGTGCGCCGCCCTTGGAACCCACCACGACGTAGCCATCGCCATCGCGCCGATAGACCAGTGGAGTCGTGATCTCGTTGCCGGTTCGCGCGCCGCGGGCCGTCATGAGCAGCAGGTGATCGGCCCACGGGCCGATGCCGAGTCCGTTCTTGGCATGGAACTCGTCGATGGTCCGCTGGAACCACGGTATGGCTGACATCGTTGGACCTCCAGCGCAAGTCTGCGCCAGATCAGCAGCAGTGGAGTGCGACGGGATACGGCTGGCCCGAGGTCGAGTACTGGCCGACGGACCAGCCTCCGTTGACGAGCCCCGGAGTCGCCCTGCGACGACGACCTGCGTCGGCGGCTACGCGGCCGTGAACATGGCTGACTCGACCGTCAGCTAGCAGGCTGAGCCCGAGGGAGGGGGTCATGGACGATCCGAGCGGCGAGTGTCCCCGATGTGCCATGGCGCGGCCACCCGGCATGACCTTCTGCGGACGGTGCGGGACCCGGTTCATGGCACCGGGCGGACTGTCGCATGGCCGGTCGCGAGCGGTCGGCATGCCGTCACCACCCGAGCCCACGCTACCTGTCGAACCGCGGCCGCTCATCCGCATCATCGCCGAGTTGATCACCTTCAAACTCGCCGCCGAGCAGATCCAGGTGCGCTATGCCATCGACCACGGCGAGCCCGTCTACGAGCCCTGCTCATGTCGCGTCGCCATCGGGATCGAGTTGTGCGCGTGCTCGGTCGAGCATGCCGCCAGCGAGCGGTGGATGGACGGCGCAGCGAGACGCCTGGCACGTGGTGCCACCGTCGGTTGGCCGGCGGCCCGGCGCTGTCGTCTCTGCCGCGCCGGCGATCACGACCTCGTTGCCACCACCGTCATCCGGATCGTGCTACCCGATGGCACCGAGTCGAGCCGACCGAGGGTCGCCGCCTGGCGACGCACGGACACGAGACGCGATGCCCGACGAGCGGCGCGCGCGGGAGCGTGGCCTCCAGGCACGCATGCCGCCCAGTCGGCGGCCGCCCGTTCGAGCTGAGCCGGGCACACGATGACCTCATCGTCGCGATCCCAGCGCACCTGATCCAGCCGCTCTGCGCTGACCAGCAGGAAGCCGGTCACCACCAACGCTGGTCATGGGTGGTTGATCCGTGCTCAGGGCGGTGACCAGCAGGAGTGGTCGGTGGTGGTCAACGTGCTCGACGGGAGTGACGGGCAACGGGCGGTCGCCAAGAGGAGCCACGGAAGCCGCCGGCGTTCTGGAACGCACCACCGACGAACAGATCGTCGCCAGAGATCTGCATGGTCTCGACCGAACTGCCGATCGGGCTGTTGCCCGCCCTACTCCGCTTCGCGACCGCCTATGGGGTGATCGCTGCCACTTTCAGTTGATCATGCCCGCCGAGGCTGGAAGGGGAGCGCGTCGGACGGGCGTCTTCGCCTTCGCCGCACGCGCGGTGCGTGTGCCGGCGGTGCCAAGCGTGACCGCCGTCGGCCATGTCTCGGCCGCACCGGGCCGTGCGAGCAGGTAACCCTGACCCAGGGTGACGCCGAGGTCGGTCACGGTCGAGCGCTCGCCTTCCGTCTCGATGCCCTCGGCGAGCACCTGGCAGCCGGCCTCAGCGGCGAAATGGAC
>PNAP01000090.1 GCA_003169735.1 Chloroflexota bacterium
CTTTTCCTTCACGCCGCCGATCGGCAGGACCTTGCCGCGGAGAGTGATCTCGCCGGTCATGGCGATATCGCAGCGGACCGGAATGCGCGTGAGCGCGCTCACAATCGAAGTGCAGAGCGTAATGCCGGCGGAGGGGCCGTCCTTGGGGATGGCGCCGGCCGGCACGTGGATGTGGAGCGTGTGCTTCTCGAATGTCTCGCGCGAGATGCCGAGTTCCGATGCGTGGGTGCGGATCCATGAGAGACCGGCACGCGCCGACTCCTTCATCACGTCGCCGAGCTGGCCGGTGAGGATGAAGTCCTCCTTGCCGTCCATGACGGTGACCTCGATGGCGATGACGTCGCCACCGACTTCGGTCACCACGAGTCCGGTCGCTGCGCCGGTCTGGTCGGTGGCCTCGAGCTCGCCGTACTCGTAGCGCGGCGGGCCAAGGAAATCGAGCAGACGCTTTGCGTCGATGACCGTCTTGCGCTTGCGGCCTTCGGCGACCTGCCGGGCGACCTTGCGCATGACGCTGGCGATCTCGCGTTCGAGGTTGCGGACGCCGGCTTCCTTGGTGTAGGACTGGACCAACGTGATCATGGCCTCGTCGGTGAAGTCGATGTGCTTCGGCTTGAGGCCGTGGTTCTCCATCTGCTTGGGGATCAGGAACCGCTTGCCGATCTCGATCTTCTCCTGCTGCGTGTAGCCGGGCAGGGCGATGACCTCCATCCGGTCGCGAAGGGCCGGCGGGATCGGGTCGAGCAGGTTGCCGGTGGCGATGAAGAGGACGTGTGAGAGGTCGAACGGCACCTCGAGGTAGTTGTCCTGGAAGGTGTTGTTCTGCTCGGGATCGAGCACCTCCAGCAGCGCCGAGCTCGGGTCGCCGCGGAAGTCCATGCCGATCTTGTCGACCTCGTCGAGCATGAAGACGGGGTTGTTGGAGCCGGCCGTCTTGATGTTCTGGATCACGCGGCCGGGTAGAGCGCCGATGTAGGTGCGGCGGTGGCCGCGGATCTCGGCCTCGTCATGGATGCCGCCGAGGCTCATTCGCACGAACTTGCGGCCCATCGCCCGCGCCACGCTCTTGCCGAGCGATGTCTTGCCGACGCCAGGAGGCCCGACGAAGGCGAGGATGGGGCTCTTGATGGTGTCGGCCAGGGTGCGCACCGAGAGGTACTCGAGGATGCGCTCCTTGATCTTCTCGAGGCCGTAGTGGTCCTCGTCGAGGATCCTGGCGGCGAGCTTGATGTCGAGGTTGTCCTTGGTCGAGACGTTCCACGGCAGGCTGATGAGCCAGTCGACATAGGTCCGGATGACGCCGACCTCGGGCGAAGCGGATGGGATCCGGCTCATCCGGTCGACTTCCTTGATGGCCCGCGCCTTGATCTCGTCCGGCATGCCGGCAGCTTCGACCTTGTCGCGCAGCTCGTTGATCTCGGCCTGCTGGGGATCGTCCTCGCCGAGCTCGCGCTGGATGGCCTTGAGTTGCTCGCGCAGGATGTACTCGCGCTGGGTCTTGTCCATCTCCGACTTGACTTCGGACTGGATGCGGCCCTTGAGCTCGAGGATCTCGATCTGCCGGCCTAGGAAGCTGGAGACGAGCTTGAGGCGCTCGTTGACATCGATGGTCTCGAGCAACTCTTGGCGCTGCTCGGTGGACATGTCGGGGCTGTACGCGACCATGTCGGCGAGGAGACCGGGCTCGGTGATGTTGCGAGCGGCGATGGCCGCCTCCGGCGGCACCGGCGCTCCCGACTGGACGTACTGCTCGATCTGCGCCTGCACGGTGCGGACCAGTGCCTGGATCTCGATGCCCGTCTTGGTCTGGTCCTCGACGACCTCGACGCGCGCCATGATGAACGGCTCGACCGTCTCGAAGCTGAGCAGGCGGAGGCGCTGCTGGCCCTGGACGATGGCGCGCACCGTGCCGTCCTGGAGCTGGACGACCTGGGCGATCTTGGCCAGCGTGCCCACGCTGTACAGCTCGGATGGATCAGAGATGTCCTCGCGGTCAGCCTGCCGCTGGGTCACGAGGGCGATGGGCGTCTCATCGGCGACCGCGCGGTTGAGTGCCTGGACGGACTTGTCGCGGCCGACCTGGAGCGGCACGATCATCTCCGGGAAGATGACCGTCTCGCGCAGGGCCACGAGCGGCAGCAAGCGGATCTTGGAGTCCGGCTGCTTCGGCGCTGCGGGCTCGGCGGTGGTTCGGGGTGGCATCGGATCTCCTTGCTTGCGGGTCACGCGGACCTGCTCGTGGCGGCGACCGGCGCTCTGCCGGCCGCCATGCGTGTCGATGGCGGATCTTCGGTCGACCGAGTGGCGTCCCGCGTTGGGGCGTCCGCCGCGTCCGTCGCGTCGGCGGTGACCGCCTCGGCGTCCAGTTCCGCGTTCGGCCGTTCGTCATAGAGCGTTTCGAGGATGCGCATGCCGAGCCGCTCTTCGAGCTCGAACAGGATGCGCACACCGGCGAGGTTCACTCCCAGGTTCTGGGTCAGGTGCCTGATCCACAGCACGCGCCGGACGTCATTCTCCGAGTAGAGCCGGATGTTGGTCCGTGTCCGAGCGGGGCACAGTAGCCCCTCCACCTCGTAGATGCGGAGCGTGCGCGGGTGGACGCGCACGAGCTCAGCGGCGACGCTGATGACGTAGACTGGCCGGCCCGGATCGGTAGACACCCGCGCACCCTACTTCTTGACAATGGTGTTGTCAAGTCTCTTGTTGTCGAGGCGCACCTGATCCATGCGGACGCCGGCCGGTTCCGAGCGAACGCCGTCCCGCGACTACCTGATGTCGACGCTCTCGACGCGCCAGATGCCCGCGCCAGAGAAGAGCGGCGGGGCGCCACTCACGGCGATGCGCGACAACACGGCCTGGCCGACGCTGGCCACCACCTGCGTCTCCTGGTCCGACGCGGGAAAGAGCCCGAAGAGGGTCGTCGGGACGCGCACCTGCCGGACGATTTCGAGGTCGACCGTGGCCGTGTCTGCCGTCTGCGTCGCGATCTCGAAGCGCAGCGGGTCGAAGGGTTCCGCCGGGTCGAGTGGATCTTCCTCGTTGGGGTCGGGCGTTTCGGTGGCGATGGCGGCGGCGATCCGGGCGGAGAGGCGGCCCTCGTCACCCTGCCAGGCGGTGGTCAGCGCGGCCGCGTCCGTGGGTCGGGCCAACAGGCTGACGGCTGGTGCCGCGTCGCCGGCGATCCAGTCATGGACGTAGCGCTGGAGCGTGGCGGCGGGACTTGCCGAGCGTCCGCCGATGAGCCACAGGCCGGTGATCAGGGTGACCGCCACGGGCACCAGCGCGAAGAGCTGCCCGCCGCCATCGCGCGGCTCCGCGCCAGCCCCGGCGCGACTGTAGGCGTGGACGGCCTGGATGGCCCAGACGGCGATGAAGCCGAGTAGCAGCGCATAGATGACCAGCCACGCGTCCGACTCGAGGATGGTCGCCATGAGCAGCGCGATCAGGCCAGCCCAGGCGGCCTCGAGCAGCGTCAGCAGCCATCCTCGGCGATCGCCGAGAACCACGTGACCGAGTCCCCAGAGGAGCAGGGCGCGGCGCAGGACGGCGGCCGGCGCTGGTCCATGCCGCGCAGCCGATGTCAGCCGACCGCCTCCGCGGCCGGTTCGCCGATCAGCTCGCGGTGCAGCTGGACCTCACAGTCGGTGCGCGAAATGGCAAGCACCTTGTCGCCGGCCTGGAAGATGGTGTCCGGGCGGATCGTCTGCACCTGTTCGCCGCGGATGATGACGATGACCGAGCAACCGTCAGGCAGCGAGATGTCACCCGGGCGACGCCCGACGGCGGGCGATCCCTCGGCGATCTGCGCCTCAAGCACCTCGAGATTGCCGCCTTCGAGCTGGGCCAGGTGGAGCAGCTCATGGACGGGGATGTCCTGTTCGATGGCAGCCAGCGCCATCCGTGTCGGGCTGATGATCTCGTCTACGCCGAGATGGCGGAAGAGCGCCTCGTTGCGCGGATTGTTGACCCGCGCGATGGTGCGCGGCACGGCGAAATGGTGCTTGGCGACCTGGCAAACGACGAGGTTGTCCTCGTCGTCACCGGTCACCGCCGCGACGATGGCGGCGCGATTCGCGCCGGCCTCCGCGAGGTGCTTGCCCTCGCATCCGTCGCGTTGCAGGACGATGCTGCCGACCTCGTCGGCGATCTGCTGGGCGCGCCGGCCATCCTTCTCCAGCAGCACGAGTTCGTGGCCGGCGGCGAGCAGCTCCTTGGTCAGGTAGTAGCCCACCTTGCCACCGCCGACGATGATGACGAACATGCCCTATGCCTCCGCCGGCACAGCGGCCGGTTCGTGGTCGCCGCCGGGGTGGTGGCCGGTGGGCAGCGAGACGCCGCCGACGGACGGGTCGGACGGGAGGCCGCTGTAGACGGCCAGGGCGTCGACCAGGAGCAGCGTCCGGCAGAGCGTGGCGATGCCCAGCGCCGCGTACGCCTCGGCGCGCACCGGATCGTTGATCTTGGCCACGACTCGAGGCACCGACAGCGACTCGGCCGCGAGCTGAGCGGTCAGGATGTTGCGATTGTCCCCTTCGGTGAGTGCGAAGAAGACATCGGCACCCTCGGCGCCGGCGCGACGCAGGACATCCTCGTCGGTGCCGTCGCCTCGCAGCGCGCGGCCCGGGAAGTCCGGCTCGAGCCGGCCGAAGGACTCCGCCGTGATGTCGACGATGGTCACGTCGTGACCGGCGCGGGCAAGGCGCTCCGCAAGGCCCGCTCCGACGCGGCCACAGCCGACGATGAATGCACGCATCGCTCGATCCTCTCCTCCGGCTCGGTCAGTATCCGCGGTACGGGATGGCGGTTGTGTCGGCGCGGCGGGCCTCGCGCTCCGCGAACGGTTCGCGGACCACGATGACGGCGCAGGGGGCGTTCTCGTAGACATACGGGATGACCGATCCGATGGCGAAATCGCCGCCGAATCGCTGCCGGAACGGAAGGCCGATGAGGAGCACGTCGGCGCCCAGCTCGGCCGCTTCATCGACCAGCGCGGCGCCTACGTCGCGGGCCTGGAGCAGTTCCGTCCGGAGCGAAACGCCGCTCTTCTCGGCCACCGTCTCGGCGAGGTCGAGGACCGCCGACGCCTCTTCGTTACTGCTCGACAGGTCCTCGGACAGGTCGTGGCTCCAGTCGACTTCGATGATGTGCAGGGCGATCAGCTCGAGCTCCCGTTCACGTGCCAGCTGGCACCCCAATCGGACCACCAGTTCGTCGGTCGGTCCGCCGTTGAGCCCGAGGACCGCGCGCTTGAACAGGCCGCGCGAGGAATGGTCGGGCATGCTCGGAAGCGTACCATCGGCCCGATCCCAAGGGCATTCACCAGCCGTACGCCAGTCGCTCGACGAGGCGCTGCGGTAAGCCGACCGATTCCATCAATGCCTGGACCTCGGCGACCGGATACACCACCCGGTGCCACGCGACCTCGCCGCTGGCCGTGTCGATGAGCACGCCGCAGGCGCGTGGATCGCCGTCCCGTGGCTGCCCGACCGATCCCGGGTTGAGGATGACGCTGCGACCATCGAACACGAACGGCTCGCCGTCGAGCGGCGTGATCGTCTCGACGCGCTCGCCGTCGCGGCGGAACACGAGTGGGATGTGCGTATGCCCGACGAGGCAATGGCGGGTATCGAGATGGACCAGGTTGGCGCGGGCCACCGACGGCGACGCGATGTACTCCCAGACCGGGTCGCGCGGGCTGCCGTGGACGAGCGTGAAGTCCGCTTCGCTGGTGCGGTCCGGCAGGGCCTCCAGCCACGCGCGGGTCGACGGCGAGATCCGCTCCGCGGTCCACTCGACCGCGGCTCGTGCCTCGTCATTGAACGTGTCGGTCGACAGCTCGCCGATGGCCGCGGCGTCGTGGTTGCCGCGTACCCCGGTCGCGCCGACCTCGCGCAACCGCGTGACCACCTCATCGGGTTGCGGCCCGTAGCCGACCACGTCGCCGAGCTGCCACACCGCGTCGAACGGCGCGAGCGCCTCCAGGACAGCGTTGAGCGCTGGCAGGTTGGCGTGGATATCGGACAGGACCGCGACGCGCACCGAGGCAGCCTACCAGCGGACGGGCATCGGCCGACGCTTGTGCACGACCACCAGGCGATGGTCCTCGAGGCCGACGATCGCCACCTGGTGGATCTCCGGCGACGTCCCGCCCGACGTCCGTGCCGTCTCGCGGGCTGCCGTCATCTCTTCATGGAACGCGCCGCTGCCGTCATCGCGCTTCCAGGCGATCAGCCGTCCGCGGCGCCGCAGCAGGGGGAGCGCCAGGGCGATCAGTTCGGGCATGGCCGCCACGGCACGGCACGTCACCACGTCCCACGCCTCGCGGTTCGCCGGCTCGCGAGCCAGCTCCTCGGCGCGTCGCCGGACGACCGCGATGGGCGGCGGATGTCCGGTGCCGAGCTCCTTCGCCACGGCGTCGGCCACGACCTCGAGGAAGCGCGCCTTCTTGCCGATCGAGTCGACCAGCGCGGTGCGGATCGGCGAGAGGCAGATCGCCAGGGGCACGCCCGGGTAGCCCGCGCCACTCCCGAGATCGAGCAGGCTCGCCGCCCCGCGCACGAACTCCAACGCAGTCAGGCTGTCGATGACGTGCTCAAGGGCGATAGCTGCCGGCGTGCGGTGGGCGGTCAGGTTGATGGCGCCGCCCCACGCAACGAGGAGCCGCGCCTGGGCGTCGATGGCGGCGCGTTGCCCTGGGTCCAGGGTGATGCCAAGTTCCGCCAAGCCTGCCTCGAGCGGAGCATCGAACTCCGCGCCGAGTGCCGGCAGCGCCCGGGCGTCGGACGGCAGGGGCGAGCGCGGCGTGTGCGATGACGGGGGCTTGATCGGCGAAGTCGGCGAAGTCGGCGACGGGAACGGCCGGGCTGGGCCCGGTGGCTCGCGATCTGATCGGCGAGCCGTGCTCCGGAGCGGCGGCCGCTCCCGACGCCAAGACGGTTCTGGCACCTTCGACCTTTCGGTCTTCCGACTCCCACTCGGTTCCGGACCCGTTCTCACGGATCCCCTTTCCGGGAGTCGTTACCGTACTCGGTCCCTCGGGCTCGACGCCTCGGAGGGGTGCAGGCCGGGAATCTCTCGCCTGGCGGATGGCCGGTCAAGAGGGTTATCCACGACCTTGCCGCGCAACGTGGCCGCGACGTGGATAAGTCAGTCGCTCGACGCTCGGGGCGAGCGGACCGGGCGTCCCATGCTGCGCCGCACGACCTCCATCACTTCCTCGGTGTATGCGCTGGCATCGCCGGTCCGCACCGCTGTGGCGAGGCACCCGGCGACATGATCCTCCATCACCAGCAGCGAGATGGCGTCGACCGCGGCACGCAGCGCGGCGGTCTGCTGGAGGATGTCGATGCAGTACTCATCGCGCTCGATCATGCGCGAGACGCCGCGCACCTGGCCTTCCATGCGCGACAGCCGACGGAGCAGCTGGGCGCGATCCTTCGTGTAGCTGTGCCGGTGCTCACTGTCCGATCGTGCGTTCGCACCGGCGCTGCGCGCAGGCTCAGCCGCGCTCGGGGTCGAGTGTGCCGGGACGCCGGGCTTGGTGCTGGTCGCGTTGCGCTGGCTGTCGGTCGCCACGAGGTCCTCCTTGATACTGGGCGGGAGTATATCCGACGGCCGCGACCATCGCCGCTGCGATGGCAGTAGACTTCAACCCCGATGGAAGGAGCCGACTGGCTGCGATCCCAGTTGACCTCGTTCGGCTGCGCTGCGTGCGGGCGAGCGTTCCGTCCGAGTCGGATTCGCATCCTGGCCCAGCGCGACGGTCTGTTCTTCGTCGACCTCGGCTGTGAGACGTGCGGCGCGCAGGACGTGGCGGTCGTCACCATCCAGGTCGACGACGGTGAGACGGCCCGAGCCGATCCAGGCGATCTGCCCAACGCGGCCGACGATCCCGCCGACGCTGCGCGCCGCCACGCGCTGCCCGTGACCGACGATGACCTGATCTCGGCGCATCGCTTCCTGGCCGGGTTCCACGGCGACCTGGCCGACCTCTTCGCACCGCTTGCCCAGGAGGGCGAGTGAGCGACGGTCCGCGCTTCGCTCACGCCAGCGAAGCGGAACTGGCCCGCATCCTCGACTACTACCAGGTGCGCTGGGAATACGAGCCCCGCGTCTTCCCCGTCCGCTGGAACCTCGAAGGTGCCGTCGTCGAGTCGTTCGCGCCCGACTTCTTCCTGCCCGAGTTGGACCTCTACATCGAGCTAACGACGCTCAAGCAGAGCCTGGTGCGGCGCAAGAATCGCAAGCTGCGGCGACTGCGCGAGCTCTATCCGATGCTGCGGGTGAAGCTGCTCTATGCCAAGGATTTCCGCGCGTTGCTGCTCAAGTACGGCCGCATCGACGTCGCCGCCTCGCTCATCGGCATCGAAGGACAGGTCCGCCCGGAGAACGTCGCCGCGATCGTCGAGGAGCCGGCGGCCGTGGCTGCGTCGCTGGGCCACGCGGCGTCGGCGAGCCACTCAGTAGAGCTTGGCCCGGACGCGGCATCGCCCGCACCCGCCCACGGCCGTCACCGCCGAACGAGCCCGCGTCCTCGGACCCGGCCGGCGCGTCCGGCTCGGCCAACCTGACCTTTCCTGAGCTGAGGCTATCGCCATGCGAACCCCCGATCTCTCCGCCGATGTCGCCGATGTACTGGTCACGGCGGCCGACATCCAGACCAAGGTGGCCGAGCTCGGCGCCACGCTCAGCCGTGACTATGCCGGTCGCGAGCTGACACTGGTGAGCGTGCTCAAAGGTGCGCTCCCGTTCATGGCCGACCTGATGCGCCAGATCACCATCCCGGTCCAGATCGACCTGATGGAGGTCAGTTCGTACGGCGGCGCCTCGACCGAGACGTCCGGCCTGGTGCGCATCCTGAAGGACCTGAGTTCGTCGATCGACGGCCGCGACGTGCTCATCGTCGAGGACATCATCGACACCGGGCTGACGCTCAATTACCTGATGCGCTACCTGCGCGGCAAGAACCCACGCAGTCTCAAGATCTGCGCCCTGCTCGACAAGCCGGCGCGGCGCCTCGTCGAGATCGACATCGACTACCGGGGCTTCACCATCCCCGACCGGTTCGTGGTCGGCTACGGGCTCGACTACGGCGAGTTCTACCGCAATCTGCCGTTCATCGGCGTGCTGCGGCCCGAAGTCTACGGAGAATCGTGATGCGCCGCGGCCTCGGCCGAGGACGGATCCTGACCGGCATAGGCGCCATCCTGGCGTTGGTGGCGATGCCGCTCGACTGGCTCAAGGTGGGGGGCGAGGTCATGACCGCGACCTCGACCAACGGTTTCCAGGACGCGAGCATCGCGGTATTCGTGGCCGGTGTCGCCATCCTGGCGCTCCTGACGCTGCCATACGCGTCGCGCGACGGACGCTCATCGCTCGACCGGCCGATCGCGTTCGTGGTCCTCGGAGGCCTGGCCATCGTCGGTTTCCTGCTCAGGCTGCTCCAGATCCTCGGCAAGCCGGGCGGATACATCGGGCTTCCCGACCGCGCACCTGGCGTGTGGCTGGCCGGGGTCGGCGTGCTGATCATCGCCTGGGGCGTCGCCGAGATCCTGGCGGAGCCGACGCCGGCACCGTAGCGCGCCCAAGTGCTGAGCGCAGCAAGAACGTCGTCCTTGAGCTCGGTCGTACTCCGTGCATGGGTACCGACTGGCGGAAGACCACCTTAAGGTTCCGATAGTCCGGCGCAAGACTGACCTTGTGGCCCCGATATTCGTGCACGCGGTAGCCAACGTCGCAAGAGGCCCCAAAATCCGGGATCCGGGCCACGCAAGAGGGTGATCTTGGCGCGTCATCCGAGCTTGTCGCCCGGCCTCACGCTCACGGTATCCGTGGAGGCGGTACCGCCAGGCTCAAGGCCATTCGCGGGTCGCGGTGAGGGGTTGCGCGGCCCAGTTGCGACCGGGCTGGCCGTGTCCCCGAGGGCGTCGTCGGCACCGGAGCGGCAGCGTGGCTGTTGCCCGTGGAACATCCCACGTTCAGCCCGACCGAAACGACGAGCGCGGGCGCTTGGGCCGCCTAGCTTGGTCGCGCTGACTTGCTAGCCGCGCAAGATCAGCGCACGCATCCGCGCTAGCCGCGCGCGGATGCTATGGCTCGCCCAACGGCGCCTCCGTGAACTCGCGGACGAGCGACTGGAAATGGTAGACGCCGTTCTCGCGCTTGGCGCTGAAGCGGCCGGTGTCGTAGGCGCGGGAGCGCAGGCCGCGCTGGACCTGCTCGCGTAGCACGATGTCTTCCTGCTGGATCTCGTCCGAGAAGGCGATCGTTTGCTGCATCGATTCCCAGCCCGCCCCGGTGCCCGGCTCGGAGAAGTACCACTCGAAGATGGTGAGCGTCCGTTCCGGGCCGAGCGGCAACACCACGTTGCTCGACAGGTTGTCCTGGTAGATGTTGAACATGGTGTTGGGGAAGAGCCAGTAGTAGAGCGCGTCGGACTCGCCGTCGGCCGCCCGCATGTAGCGCCGGTCACGGCCGAGCTCCTCGCCCGGCCGGAGGTCGCGGATCGGTGCGTGCTGCTTGGAGTAGTAGCGGAAGGTCTCGACCCGGTAGGCGTCGTAGTCGAGCTCCTTGAACAGCGCCGGGTGGGCGATGGGCAGGTGATAGCCCTCAAGGTAATTATCGACGTAGACCTTCCAATTGCACTCGATGATGTACTCCCGACGCTCGACCCGGCGCATCGTGGCGATGTCGTAGCCGGTCGCGGCGACCTCGGCCGGGATCGCGCCCATGACCTCGCCAAGGGGCGGCGCGTCGGGGTCCAGGTTGGCGAAGACGAACGGCCCCCACGCCTCGACGCGGATGGGGACGAGGCCGAAGTCCTCTTTGGCGAAGTCCTCGGTCTCCTCCATCTCGGGGCAGGCGCGGAGCGTGCCATCGAGGCCGTACGTCCAGCCGTGATAGCGGCACTGGAGGCTCTTGCGATTGCCCTTGGTGAGCGCCACTTGGCCCGCGCGATGGCGGCACACGTTGTAGAAGGCACGTAACTCGCCATCCAGGCCGCGCGTGATTACGAGCGGCTCGTCAAGGATCGTGGCGGGCACGAAATCGCCGATCCGGACGAGCTCGTCTCCCTGCGCCACGAGCTGCCAGGTCCGCCCGAAGATGCGTTCCTTTTCTCGATCGAGGCCGGCGGGGTCCGTGTAGCATCGAGATGGCAGCGTCGAGGCCCGAGCGAGGGCCGTCGCAGGGGGCCGCTGGCCAACGGTTTCGGTCATCGTCCGGTAGTTTACGGCGCGTCTCGTTGAGGACGGCTGCTTGTCCCCAGACGAGTGGCATGGTACAAATGCCGCCGGTTGCCCGGCTGTAGGCGGGGGTTCCCGCGTGGCAACTTCAGAGGAGGACTCGATGCTCGTTCGCAAACGCCTCGCGCTCGTCGGCGTCGTCGCGTTGCTCACGGGAGCCTGCGCCGGGACGACCGCCACGCCGACCCCGGCTCCCACTCCGGCACCGACCGCGACGCCGGCTGCAGCAACGCCTGCCCCCACGCCGGCACCGACCTCATCGCCGGCCCCGGCGACCCCGTCGCCGACCGCGATGGTGACCCCGTCACCGACGCCCGTGCCGGCCACGCCGTCACCGACCCCGGTGCCATCCCCGACCGCCGCCGCGACGGTCTGCTCCACGGTCGACACCACCGGTACCGACCTGCTGGCCAACATCTGCAAGGCAGGCACGATCGTCGTCGGCACCGATCCGAACTACGCGCCCCAGTCCTTCCAGAACCCCGACGGGTCATGGCAGGGCTTTGACGTCGACACCGCGAACCTCATCGCGCAGAAGCTTGGCGTGACCGTCACGTTCTTCGCGCCCGACTTCACCATCGTGGTTGCCGGCAGCTGGGCTGACCGCTTCGATATCAGCGTCGGTTCGGTGACCATCACGGCCGTGCGTTCCACGGCCCTGAACTTCAGCACGCCCTACTACTACACGCCAGCGCAGATGTCGGCGACGACCGCGTCGGGCATCACGACCCTGGATGGTCTCGCCGGCAAGACGATCTGTGTCGGCAAGCAGACGACCTACCAGGACTGGCTCAACGGGACCCTCACTCTCGTCGGTTCGCCGCCGCCCGCGACGCCACCGGCGAACGTCACCGTCCAGGCGCTCAAGACGGACAACAGCTGTCCACAGGCCGTCGCCCGCAACGACTTCCAGGGGTGGCTGACCTCATCGACCACGCTCGCTGGAGCGCTCGCGGCCGGTGCGCCATTCGTGGCGATCGGTGCTCCGGTCTTCTACGAGGCCCTCGCCGTCGCGACCGACAAGGCTGGCAGCAAGGACCCGACCACCCTCATGACGGCCATCGATACCATCCTCACCGACGCACATGCCGACGGCACTCTGACTGCGTCAAGCCAGCAGTGGTTCGGAGGACTGGACCTCACGACCGTCGTCACGCCCTGAGCACCGCGCCGTAGCCATCCTGAGCGGGGACGTCGTCTAGACGTCCCCGCTCTCGTTACCCGATCAATCTTGTTGAGAGGCGAGAGATGACCGCGATCGGCCAGGCCGTCGGCAACACATCCACCACACAGCTACTGAAGAGCATCGTTGCGGCGAACCGGCGTGCGAAAACGCGCTATCGGCTCATCTACTCCGCGGTTTGGGCGATCATCCTTGTGGTCCTCGCGATCGCCCTCGGCACGACCGGCAAGATCGATTTCGCCTTCATCCAGAAGTGGGGCGGGTTCATCCTCGGCGGCGCGGGGACCACGATCGTCGTCTGCATCTTCTCCATCACCATGGCCACGATGCTGGCCGTCGTCGGCGCGCTCGGCCGGCTCTCCTCGAACCCGGTCATCAACGGTGTCGCGTCGTTCTACGTGTCGCTGGTCCGGGGCACGCCGCTGCTGGTTCAGATCTTCTTCATCTACTACTCGCTACCCGAGTTCAAGATCGTCATCCCCGGCCTGGAGGCCGGCATCATCGCGCTCGGCTTCAACTACGGCGCCTACATGACCGAGATCTTCCGAGCGGGGATCCAGGCCGTGCCGAAGGGCCAACGAGAAGCTGCCGAGGCCTTGGCGATGCCGGGCAATCTGGTCATGCGCCGGATCGTCCTGCCGCAGGCGACCCGCATCGTCATCCCCGACCTCGGCAACCAGTTCGTGGCCATGATCAAGGACAGCGCCCTGGTCTCCACCATCGGCGTCACCGAAGTCCTGAACAACGCGCAGCTGGCCGGTAGCCAGGGACTGCAGTTCACCGCAGCATTCCTCGTCGCGGCTCTCATCTACTGGGGTCTGACCATCATCTTCTCGACAGTGCAATCGTGGCTGGAGCGCCGCATGGCGCGAGGTGACCGCTGATGTCCGTCGCGCTCGGAGAGGTCGTTGTCACGGCTCACGGCATCCAGAAGTGGTTCGGGCCACTGCACGTCCTGCGAGGCGTCGATCTCGAGGTCCGCGAACACGAGACGGTCGGCATCATCGGCCGCTCGGGGAGTGGCAAGACGACGCTGTTGCGCTGCATCAACTTCATGGAGGAGGCCACCGTCGGCCGGGTCAAGATCCGGGATATCGAGGTGGTGGCGGATCCGCTCCACTCATCGTCGCGTGCCCAACAGGAGCAGATCCGGCTGCTGCGCCTCCACGCCGGGATGCTCTTCCAGGAGTTCAACCTTTTCCCGCACATGACGGTGCTCGGGAACTGCATCGAGGCGCCGATGCGCGTCAAGAAGGTCCCGAAGGCCCAGGCCATCGAGACGGCCGAGAAGTTCCTCACCAAGGTCGGCCTCATCGAGAAACGCGATGAGTACCCGCCACGCCTGTCGGGTGGACAGAAACAGCGCGTCGCCATCGCGCGAGCGCTGACGATGGAGCCGGACGTGCTCCTCTTCGACGAACCGACCAGCGCCCTCGACCCCGAGTTGGTCGGCGAGGTCATCCGCGTCATGGAGGAACTCGCCCACGAGGGCACGACGATGATCGTCGTGACCCATGAGATGAGCTTCTGCCGGGAGGCCGCCGACCGGGTCATCTTCATCGAGGAGGGCGTCATCGTCGAGGAAGGACCGCCCGAGCAGATCCTCGATGATCCGCACGATGAACGGACCCGGCAGTTCCTGCGCCGTTTCCTGAGCAGCAATTCGGATGCGATCGATGCCGCAGCCGCCGCGGCACCAGCAGCCCCGGCACTTGACGCGGTGCGTGCCGCCAATGACGCATCGCAGGGCCACGGGTAGATCATTCCGGATAGGATCGCGCGGTGAAGGCCGGGACCGACTCACCGATCTGCCTCGAGCGATGACGGTCGTGCCACGTCCCACGGTCGCCTCTTTCGTGGCCGCGGTGCTCGCGGCCACGCTCCTGCTGGCCGCGGGCTGCGCGGGCCCAGCCCCGAGTGGTGCACCAGGTACCGCCACGGCGAGCGCCTCGGCATGGATGGAGGCCGATGTCGCGGAGCCCGGCACCGTCACCGACGCCGCTCCCGGAGCTTCGAACGTCTTCTGCTCGCCGTGCCACGCCCAGGCCGTCACGCTGCTGTTCGGCGTGATCGACGCGCCCTCCGGGCTGGTCGCGGTCGGTGTCGAGGAGCCACCCGCCCACGCGGCCGCGTGGCTGTCGGCTGATGGCCGGACGTGGCAGCGGTCGGACCTCACTGGCAATGAAGGAAGTGTCGCGGTTGCAGGCGTGGCGATCAGTGGCCGGATCGTCGTCGTCGGGCGGGACGACCAGGGTGCAGTCTCGTGGACGTCGACGGACGGTGCTCACTGGTCCGAGTCGACCGAGTCGGACAGCCTTGCCGGACCTGCCGGCGGAACCGGCATGACCAGCGTCGTCGGCTACCAGGGCCGGTTCATCGCCGGTGGCTACAGCGACGATCCTGCCCATGCCGTCGCGACGGCCGCCCTGTGGACGTCGAGTGACGGGCTCAGCTGGGCGCGGCTGGCGGTGGGCGATCCGAGCCTGTCGGGACGTCACATCCTGGGCCTTGCGGCGAGCGACCGGACGCTGGTCGCGGTCGGCACGACGCAGAGCGAGACGCGCGGGACCGGCGTCGCGTGGTCATCCAGCGACGGCATCACCTGGCGAGACGCGACGTCCGCCGCGGTGGCCGGCGGGATCATGCGCGACGTGATCGCGACGAGCCGCGGCTTCGCTGCGGTCGGGCTGCGCGCCAACGATGACGGCGCTGCCGCATGGACCACGACCGACGGCTCCAGCTGGGTCGCCGTCCCGGATCAGGCGGTGTTCCACCTTGGCGTTACGCCGATGCGCATGGTGTCCATCGCTGCCGACCCGGACGGGTTGGTGGGCGTTGGCTGGCGATCGGATGCCGGCAACGGATCGGCAGTCGTGTGGCGCTCGGCCGATGGCACGAGCTGGACCCGGGACCCGCAGCTGGCCAGCTTCTCCGGTGCGGAGATGACGGGCGTCGCGTCCACGGACGTCGGGCTCGTGGCGGTCGGGACGGCGGGGTATCCGGACAACGATACGGCCACGATCTGGGTCGGCGCCCCGTGACGACGCGCGTTGGTTCGGGTCAGATCTCGCCGAGGTAGGCCCGCCGCACGTCCGGGTTGGCGGCCAAGCCGGCCGCGGTATCCGCCAGGATCACCTTGCCGGTCTGGAGGACGTAGCCGCGGTCGGCGACGGCAAGGGCCTGGAGGGCGTTCTGCTCCACCAGCAGGATGGTCACGCCCTGTCGCTTGATCTCCGTGATGAGCTGGAAGATCTGTTGCACCAGGATCGGCGACAGCCCGAGCGACGGCTCGTCGAGCAGCAGGAGCCGTGGCCGGGACATCAGCGCACGCGCGATGGCCAGCATCTGCTGCTCCCCTCCGGAGAGCGAGCCGCCCTTCTGGTCGAGTCGTTCCCGGAGGCGCGGGAAGAGCGTCAGACCTCGCTCGAGATCCTCGGCCCGCTCGCTGGCACTGCGGGTGAAGCCGCCCATCAGCATGTTCTCGCGAACGCTCAGTCGCGAGAAGATCCGTCGCCCCTCGGGCGCATGCGCGATGCCCTCCTTGACCAGCTCGTGGGCCGCCGTGTGCGTCACGTCCTTGCCGTCGAACTCGACCGTCCCCTCGCGTGGGTGGAGCAGGCCGCTGATCGTCTTTAGGGTGGTCGTCTTGCCGGCCCCGTTCGAACCGATGAGCGTGACGATCTCGTCCTGCTTGACCTCGATGTCGATGCCCTGGAGCGCATGGATGCGTCCGTAGTAGGTGTTGACACCGCTCAGCCGCAGCAGGGTGCTCGGCGATGGTGTCGGGTTCGGGGCAGCCGGAGCCGCGACAGCGACGGTCATTGCGCCGGTGCCCCGAGGTACGCTTCGATGACCTTGGGGTCGGCCCGCACCGCTTCTGGCGTGCCTTCGGCGATCTTCTCGCCGTGGTCGAGCACCGTCACGCGGTCACTCACTCCCATCACCACGCGCATGTCGTGCTCGATGAGCAGGATGGTGATGCCGAGCTCCTTGCGGATGCGTCCGATGAGCGTGGTCATCTGGGTGGTCTCGACCGGGTTCATGCCAGCCGTCGGCTCATCCAGCAGGAGCAGCTTGGGGCGGGTCGCCAGGGCTCGTGCGATCTCCAGTCGGCGTTGGTCACCGTAGGGAAGGTTCCGGGCGACCACGTCGCTGCGCTTCGGCAGGCCGACATAGTCGAGCCATTTCTGGGCCTCGATCTGCGACAGGATCTCCTCGGTGCGGTGGCGCTTCAGTCTCAGCGCCGCGTCGATGAGCGTGGCGTGCATGTGGCTGTGCATCCCGACCTGCACGTTCTCCATCGCTGTCATGTTGGCGAAGAGGCGGATGTTCTGGAACGTTCGCCCGATCCCCTGGGCCACGATGTCGTTGGGTCGGCCGCTCTTGAAGATGCCCGCACGCCCCAACGTGCTGATGTACCAACGCGGTCGGATGACGGCGATCAGCAACGACGCGATGAGCAGTCCGATGGCCGCGACCGCCGCGATAACGCCGGCGATGCCCTGGTCGATGGCGAACAGGCCGGCCGCCACTAGGACAGCGATGCCCGGCAGGATGAACCAGAAGAAGGGTTCGGCCCAGGCGCGAACAGGCCGGCCGACGATCAGCTCATCCATGAAGTCGATCGCCCCGTCGGTCGGCTCGAGCAGCCCGGCGATGATGTTGAAGAAGGTCGTCTTGCCAGCTCCGTTGGGACCGATGAGGCTGACGATCGCACCGCGCGGGATGTCGAAATCGATCTCACGAACGGCGACCAGCCCACCGAAGCGCTTGGTCACGCCGCGAGCATCGAGGATCGGTCTCGCGTCGGCGGGCGTGGCGGCGGGCGTCGCGGCGTCCGGCACGGCGGCGCCCGGCGAAGCGCTCACGGCTCGAGCATCTCATCGGCCAGGAGCTCGGCGACCTCGTCCGTGTCCTCGTGCAGCTCGAGCCGGCGCCGTCTGCTCGGGAAGAGGCCCTCAGGCCGCAACAGCATCATCGTCACCAGCGCCAGCCCGTAGAGCAGGTACTGGTAGTTGATGAAGTTGATCGAGCCGATGTCGATCTTCAATGGCCCCAGCGTCACGACCGGTACGTTGAGTCCCTGGATGAAGGCACCGAGCTGTTTCAGTCCCTGGTGCTGGATCTCGAAGATGACGAAGGCGCCGGCCGCGACGCCCCAGATATTGCCCATCCCGCCGAGCACGACCATCGCCAGGACCGTGAAGGAGACCGTGAAGCCGAACTGATCTGGCGAGACGACGCCGAGCTTGGACGCGTAGAAGACGCCGGCCAGACCGGACGTGGTGGCACCGATGGCGAAGGCGAGCAACTTGGTGCTGACCGTGTTGATGCCCATGCTCGCCGCAGCAAGCTCGTCCTCGCGGATGGCCACCCAGGCCCGACCGATGCGCGAATCCTGGAGCCGCTGGAGGAAGATGAAGGCGATGGCGACGATGACGACGACGGTCCCGAAGTACAGGTACGGGTTGGTGAAGCCGAAGCCGTTGATACCCAGCAGACCGTAGAGATCCGGCTGGGCGAGGCCGGTGATGCCGTTCGTGCCGCGCGTGTATGCATCGGCGTTGAGGATGACGACCGGGACGATCTCGCCGAATCCGAGGGTCACGATGGCCAGGTAGTCACCGCGAAGACGCAGCGTGGGCGCTCCGAGCAGCAGGCCGAAGAGTGCTGCCACCGCCGCGCCGATGACGAGCATGATCCAGAACGGGATGTGCAGGCCGGTGAAGCTGGACGCGCCGTAGGCGTACGTGTAGGCGCCGATGGCGAAGAAGGCCGCGTAGCCAAGGTCCAGCAGCCCGGCCAGGCCGACCACCACGTTGAGGCCGACGGCCAGCAGGACGAACACGCCTGCGTCGGCAAAGCCGCCGACCCAGTCCTTCTGGACCCCGAACCCGTTGAACGGGTACCAGGTCGCGATGTAGGGCAGGACCGTCAGCACCAGCGCCGCGCTGATGATGACCGTCAGCGACTGATGCAGCCGCAGGAAGGCGCGTGGTCGATCGAGCAAGCGCGTCAGCTGCCGTGCGCCGCTCACGCCCGGTCCGCCAATTGCTGCCCGAGGATGCCGTTCGGCCGGAAGATGAGGACGACGACGAGGGCTCCGAACACGATGGCCTCGCTCCAGCGCCCGATGCCATAGACCGAGCTGGTGACCTCGAGGAAGCCGATGACGAAGCCGCCAACGGCGGCGCCGGTGGTGTTGCCGATGCCGCCCAGCACGGCGGCCGTGAACGCTTTCAGCCCGCTCTGGAAGCCGATATTGAAGACGGTATTGCCGAGGTACTGCGTCTGGACCACGCCCGCCGCACCGGCCAGCGCCGAGCCGATGAAGAAGGTGATGGCGATGGTGGAGTTGATGTTGACGCCCATCAGCTGGGCAGCTTCGCGGTCCATCGCCGTGGAACGCATGGCCGTGCCGAGTCGCGTGCGCGTGATGAAGAGCTGCAACGCGATCATGAGGGCGACGGCGAACACGATGACGAACAGGTTGATCTCCCGGATGGCGAGTGGGCCGATCTGGAGGAGATCGAAGGGGATGAGCTGCGGCACCTTGACGATCGAGTTGCTGATGCCCACGAAGACCAGGTTCTGGAGGATGAAGCTCACGCCGATCGCCGTGATCAGCGGCGCGAGCCTGGGCGCATTGCGCAGCCGGCGATAGGCGAAGCGCTCGATGATGACGCCGACGACCCCCATCACCAGCATGCTCACCAGGAAGACGACCACAAGCACGATGACGAGGATGGGCAGGTCGTGGATGGTGCCGGTGAAGCCCATCGTCGTGATGAGCCACCAGGCCACGAACGAGCCGCACATGAAGATCTCGCCGTGGGCGAAGTTGATCAGTTCGATGATGCCGTACACCATCGTGTAGCCCAACGCGATGAGCGCATAGAGCGCCCCGATGGTCAGCGCGTTGATGAACTGCTCCTGGGCCTGCGCGCCAGCAGCATTGGCGATGACGAGGTAGCTGATGACCAGGGCCGCGACGACGGCGACGGGCGCGCGCCACGGGATCATCCGCATACGCGGGCGGGCGACGGACGGTGTGGCGGCGGTCATCCGAGCATCACACGCTGCTCCAGGATAGAGGTCGGCCGAGGCACGTCTGGTGCCTCGGCCGACCGATTGCTTGACCGATGTGCAGGCTGACGCCTACTGGACTGGATTGGCCGTGAAGTCTCGCTGTGAGAGGAACTTCCAGGCCTTGGTCGTCGCGTCGAACGCGTAGTACGACACGATCTTCTGGCTGGTGTCGCCGTTGGCATCGAAGCTGAACGTGCCAAGTGCGGAGTCATAGCTGTTGGCCGGAGTGGCCACATAGGCGCGGACCGCCTCGCGGAGCGCGGCCATATCGGTGACGCCGGTGCCAACGGCCTTGAGGGCCTGGAGGAACACCTGCGTGCAGGCATAGGCGGCGGCGCTGTAGGCGCCCGGGTCGGCGCTGAACATGGCCTTGTAGTCCGAAGTGAACTGGGCCGCGTTCGGGATGTCGTGCGGGCCGGCGACCGTCCCGTACGTGTTGGCGTCGCCATCGGCACCGGCGACGTTGAGGAATGAGCTGGCCGTGGCGGCCGAGCCGTCGACGATGCCGTCACCGCCGCCGAACGGGATGGTCGCCAGCTGCTGTGATGCCATCTGGCTGCGGAAGATGCCCAGCCCGGACGTCGTCACGCCGCCGTAGTAGACGTAGTCGGCGTTGAGGCCCTTGAGGGCCGTGACGTAGCTGGTGAAGTCGGTCGTCTTGTCCGGGATGCCGTCACGCTTGACGACGGTCCCGCCCAACTTCGTGAAGTTGGTGGCGAAGACGTCGGCGATGCCCTTGCCATAGGTCTCGGTGTCGTCGGCGACGTACGCCGACTTCTTGCCCGCGACGTTGTACGCGATGTCAGCACCGGCGGCGCCCTGAAGGTCGTCCGTCGTGGCAACGCGCACGTAGGCGATCTTGTCGGGGTTGGTCGGGCGCAGGGTCTTGGGGTCGACGCCGCCCCAGGTCTGGGTCAGGCCAGGGTTGGTGTTCGCCGGGCTGCACTGCATCAGGCCGGCGGCGTTGCTGACGGGGATCTCCGCCTGCGCGACGCTCGAGTTGTAGGGGCCGACCACGAACAGGACCGACGGGTCATTGGCGAGCTTCTGCATGTTCGCCGCGCCGGTTGGCGGATCGTGGGTCCCGTTGAGGGCGTCGTCTTCCTGCTCGATGGTGATGGTGAAGCCCGGCACCTGGATCTTCGACAGGGCGAGTGCGACACCGTTCGCTGTCGGAACGCCGTTCGGTGCCTCGCCACCGGTCATCGGCAACTCGATGCCGATCTTGACGGCTATTCCTGCGGCCGGCGCGCTCGCGGCTGGTGCGCTCGCGGCCGGTGTCGGCGTGACTACCGGCGTTACGGCCGTCGCTGTCGGGGACGCCGCCCCGCTGCTGCACGCGCCGGCGACCAGGATGACGGTCCCCGCGAGTGCTCCGAGATTCCTCAGATTCATCGAAGTCGATTCCTCCTTGCTCCTCCGCGCCGAGCCGACACGCCTCTGTCGGTGGCAGCACAGCCGATGCGCTGTTCGTGTCGATCGGAGTGCTCAAGGGGGCGGAGCCGCCCTCGGGCGACGACCACCGGGTCGGTCTAGAGCGACCCCTCTTCCCCTAACTGACGAGGATCCGAGCTGGTGACACGAACCTGACGCGCGCCCACATGGCCGCCGACGCGATGCCGTATCATAGTCACAGGCGTTTCGATTGCAAGATGTCCCGCGCCCCGGACCTCTCCGACTCGACCTCCGAATCGGTTCGACACCCGGGCGTCGCGCTCTGGATCCATGGATCGCCAGCCCATAGGGGAATGCGTACGGTCGTAGCATCCCGGGTCCGTGACGCACGGGTCACCGACGTCGGTCCCATCACCGCCCTTCTCGAGGGCCATGGTTTTCGTGGCTCGGAGATCGCCCAGGTCGCCGATCTGCTGCGCACCCTGGTCTATCAGCCGAACGCCACGGTCCTCGTGGCCCAGGAGGGACGTGAGACGATCGGCGTGGTGGTCCTCGCGTTGCGCCCGTCCATCAGCGAAGGAGGGCTGGTCGGAACCATCGACCTGCTCGCCGTCGACCGCGACCGCGGCGGCGTGCTTGCCGCCCGGGAACTCCTCGACGAGGCGATGCGCTCGGCGCGCAACAAGGGTTGCGTGCTCGTCGAAGCGGCCGATCTCCAGGATCCGCCCGCGCCCGAACGGTGGGCTGCCCACGGTTTCGAGCCCTCGACCCATCGACCGGTCTGGACCTCGCGGCTCCAGCCGCTGCCATACGCAGACCCCGCCAATGCGCCCCGACGGCGCCCCATCTGAACGCGCCGCACGGCGCACATCCGGCGCCTGAGAGCGCCTTGTACAGGAGTCCTTCGTGAGCAAGAACGTCGCCGTCTTCGTGGACGTGGCCAACATCTTCTATGCCGCCAAAGCGGCTGGCGTGGACATCGACTACGTCACGCTCCTCAAGTCGGCCACCGCCGGGCGTGATTTCGTCCGTGCCTACGCCTACACCGGTCTCGACCCCGAGAACGAGAACCAGCGCCAGTTCCATGCCTTCCTCGGCCGCAGCGGCTACAAGGTCATCAGCAAGGACATCCGCAAGTACGGCGACGGGCGCATCAAGGCGAACCTCGACATCGAGCTCGTGGTCGACATGATGCGCATGGCCGATCACCTCGACATCGCTGTCGTCATCTCCGGAGACGGAGACTTCGCGCCGGCCATCCGCGCCGTGCAGCAGCGGGGCGTTCGCGTCGAGGTCGTCAGCTTCCGCGGCAATACCAGCTCCGACCTGATCGATGTCGCCGACGTCTTCATCGACATCACCCACGTCGCGCGCGTCGAGAAGGGCGATCGAAGCGGCCGGCGCGTGGCCGCCGAGGGCGACCTCTCGATGACCGAGGTGCCCGAGAAGGAGACCGAGGGTCCGGCGCGCCGCCGTCGCGGCGGCACCGGTCGTCGGGTCACCGAGCCGACTGACGTCGTGGCCGGCCCGGTCGATGCCGCGCTGCCCGGCAATGTCATCGTCCTGCCCGGCGAGCGCCTCTCGCGCGCCGAGGGTTCCGACATTCCTGACCAGGCCCGCGATGACGAGGAAGAGGTCCTCGACGCCGACGGCCAGCAGCCCATCCCCATCGGCGACGTTGTCGAGGGCGAGGACGCCGAGGGTCGCCGGCGCCGACGGCGCCGCGGCGGTCGCGGTCGCGGTCGCGGCCGCCATCCTGACGGTGAACCGATCGTCGGGACGGCCGCGCCGATGACGCTCGAAACGGTCATCTCACTCGAGAATGCCATCGAGGAAGAGGAATTCCTCGACGAGATCCCGGTGGCGCTCCCGCAGCACTCCACGTTCGGCTCGGTCTGGGACAGCCAGCTTGGCGTGCCGACGGCACCACCGACCGCGCGGACGGCCGCGGCGACCGACCTCACCGACGACGAGGACGACGAGGACGAGCCGGAGATCCCGGAATACCTCCTCGCCGAGCGTCGCCAGGCGGCCAGCCGGCAGCAGCGGGGTCGCGGTGGACCCGGTCGCGGTGGCTCGTACCGCACGGCCCTCGACCGAGAGCGCTACGGCCGGGGAGGCATGTCCTCCTACAGTGGTGGCGGCGGGAACATGACCAGCGGCAATACCGTGAGTAGCGGCATGGGTGCCCCGATGCGGAGCCCCGACCGTGGTCAGGATCGTGGCCGCAGCGGCCGTGACGCCCGACCCCAGCAGCGGCCGCCGCAGCAGGGACGCCCGGCTCCGATGCGCGATCGGGCGCCATACCGCGAGCCGGCGACGCCGGCCGCGCCCGTGGCTCGGCCGAGTGCCGGCACCGGCGCCGAGCCTTGGAGCGAGGTGCCTCTCGAGGTCCAGGAGCTGCTCAAGGCCGAGCTTGCCCGCCGAGCCGGCCGACCTGACGTGGCACGACCGCGTCCATCCCAGCCCGCCACGCGGCAGCCGGCGGCCGCGCCGACGATCGACGCCTCCGACGCGCTCGGCACGCCGGCTGAGGCTCCCACGCGGGCGCCATCGCGACGAGCGGCGGGCGGGGCAACGACCCGAAGTGACACGGCCGCCCCCGGGTCACGCACCGCTGCCTCGGCCGCACCAGTCCCGCAGGAGGCGGCCGCGCCCTCAACGGGAGAAGCCCCTCCCGCGCCGGCGCGAACCCGTCGCGCCACGGCCAGGCCAGCCAGGTCCGCAGCGGATCCGGCGACGCCGATGGCCGACGCCGCCAAGCCGGCCAAGCCGGCCCGGGCGACTCGGGCGTCCGCTGCATCGACGGCCAAGACCGCATCGTCGGCCAAGGCCGCGTCGAGCACGAAGGCCGCTTCGGCCGTCAAGGCGCCGGCCAAGCGGACCGCGGCACCGGCCTCGGATGCTTCCGCTTCCGACGTGTCGGCACCGAAGCCGCGCCGCCGCACGGCCAAGCAGGACGCCGCCACCACCGACGGCTGAGCCAGCCGTGGCCGGCTTCCGCAGCCGCGGACACCCGGCCGCGCTGGCGGCTGTCCAACGAGCCATCCGTCACGGCCGACCGCCGCATGCGCTGCTGTTGGTCGGTCCGTCCGGCGTTGGCAAGACCACGCTCGCCCTCGACCTGGCAGCCGGATTGCTCTGCCAGGACCCCGATCCAGCCACGCGGCCATGTGGGGGCTGCGCTGCGTGCCACAAGGTCGCTCATGGCAACCACCCCGACCTGCACCGGCTGGCACCGGAAGGAGCGGGCGATCAGATCCGCCTGGCACAGGTCCAGCGGCTGACGACCGATCTTGCGCTCCTGCCGATGGAAGGTCGCTGGCGCGTCGCGGTCATCGAGTCGGCGCATCGACTCAACCCCGATGCCCAGAACGCCCTGTTGAAGACGCTCGAGGAGCCGGTCGGGGCGGCCTGCATCATCCTTGCCGCCGATGACCCTTCGGCGCTGCTGCCGACCGTCCTCAGCCGTGTGGCGCGACTGCGCCTGGGGCCGATCGATCCGGCGGTCATCGCTGAACTGCTGGTGGAGCGCGGTCTCGCCGATGCGCCCCGCGCCGCGCGGCTGGCACGGGTGGCCGGCGGGCGGCCCGGAGTCGCCATCGCGCTGGCCGAGGATCCGGCGGCGCTGCTCAACGCCGACCGCCTGGCTCGGTCCCTGCTCGACCTCTCCGGCGCCGACCGCCGGACGCGTCTCGCGGCGGTGCCGGAGTTGCTCGCCGACGGCGCCGCGCTCGATGACTCGCTGCGCGGCGCGCCGCCGGAAAGCGAGCCGGCACGGGGCAAGCCATCGTCGCGAGCGGCCGCCGCCCCTGCACGTCGACCGGCCCCGGCGGAGCGCCGTCGCGCCGCCATCCGCGTTCTGACCACGTGGCGCGAGGTCGGACGCGACCTGGTCGTGGTCGCTCGCCATGATCACGGCCACGTGCGGCATCTCGACCTGCTGGAGCAATTCGTCGAGCTTGCCGCGACCATGGACACGCGCGGCGTCCTCGAGTTCCTCGAGCGGCTCGATGCGCTCATCGATGCCATCGAGGCGTACGCCAACCCGGAACTGACCCTGGACGCGCTCGTCCTCGCCTGGCCGCGCGCGCGCCCGGCGGCCTGAGCAGGGAGCCGATGGCGGGGATCGGCGGCGATGGCCGCGAACAGCTCCGCGCCACGGTGCATGGGCTTGTCCAGGGAGTCGGCTTCCGCTGGCACGTGGTGCGTCTCTCGGCCCGCCTCGGGCTCGTCGGCTGGGTCGCGAACCGGCCCGACGGCAGCGTCGAGATCGTCGCCGAGGGCCCACGACAGAGCCTCGACCTGCTCGAGGCGGACCTGCGCCGCGGCCCGCCAGGCGCCATGGTCGATCGGGTCGAGGTCCAGCGCGGCCCCGCCAGCGGCTCGTTCCCAGCCTTCGCTGCGCGGTCAGGGTCGCATCCCGGCGACTGAGGCTTGGTATCGTGGCGCCGACATGCCGTTCACCGTCCCCGAGAAGGCCGATTGGCTGGCCAAGGTCCAGCTCTTCCGGGGCGTGCCGCGTCCGGCCCTCGAGCGGATCGCCGAACGGTGCACCGAGGTCGATTTCCCGGCCGGCCACTACATCGTCCAACAGGGCCAGATCGGCAACGGCCTGTACCTCATCGTCACCGGCCGCGCCAAGGTCGTCCGCGGTGATGTCGAGATCGCCGAATTCGGGCCTGGCGATTTCGTCGGTGAGCTGGCCGTGCTCGATCAGATGCCGCGCGCGGCGAGTGTCGTGGCAGAGGACGACGTAACCTGCCTGGCCCTCGCGTCCTGGGATCTCAACGCACTCATCGAGCAGGAGCCGGCGGTGGCGATGAACCTCCTGCGCGAGCTGACGGCGCGCATCCGCTCCCTCGGGCAGCAACACCACCATTGATCGAGACACGGCGAGGAGGAGCCCGATGAGCCAGAACGATCTGGTCGATACCATGGCCGGCCTCGTGCTGTTCGGCGACCTTGGCCGGCCGCAGCTGGCCGAGGCAGCGCATACCTTCACCGAGGAGGCCTTCCCGGCCGGGCAGCGCATCCTCCGGCAGGGCTTCGCCGGCTCGGGCTTCTACGTCATCCTCGCTGGCGAGGTCGCCGTGCGCATCGATGGCGAGGAGCGCGCCCGACTCGGCAAGGGCGACTTCTTCGGTGAGATGTCCATCCTGCTCGGCGAGCCTCCGACGGCCGACATCGTGGCGATCGGGCCGCTGCGGGTGTTGCAGTTGGGCGGGCCGGACCTGGAGGCGTTCCTGAAGCGCCACCCCATGGTCATGTACCGGATGCTCCTCTCGGTCGCCCGCCGGTTGAGCAACGCGAACCGCAGGCGGAGCTAGTCACCGATGCCGCATGGTCGGACGGTGCTTTCTCCTGCGCCACGTCCTGACGAGCGCCCGTTCCCACCAGGCGACTACCCGGTCGTCGTCGTCGGCAGCGGCCCCGGCGGCATCCAGGCTGCCTACACCCTCGGCCGCCTTGGTGTCGGCTACGCCCACATCTCGGCCGACCCGGTGCCCGGCGGCATGTTCCGGCGCTTCCCGTTCTTCCAGCGCCTGCTGAGCTGGACCAAGCCGCACGCCCCCCAGCCGCGCGGTTCGCGGCAATACGAGTGGTACGACTGGAACAGCCTGGTCGGCGAGGAGCGCGCCCACCAGGCCGTGATGCCGGAACTGATGGACGGCACGTCCGATTTCCCGTCCCGACCCGAGATGGAGCGCGGGATCGCCACCTTCGTGGCGCGGACCGGGATGGCGATCCGGCACGACTGCCGCTGGGAGAGCACGCGCCGTGATGGCGAGAGATTCATCCTCGCGACGAGCGACGGCGAGTACCGCTGCGATGCGGTCGTCTTCGCGGTCGGGGTGGCCGAGCCGTGGAAGCCGGACACGCCCGGCTTCGACCTGGTGCCGCACTACGTCGATACGCGCCCGGCCGAGACCTACGCCGACAAGCGCCTGTTCATCGTGGGCAAGCAGAATTCGGGCTTCGAGCTCGCCACCGGCCTGCTCGCCCAGGCCAGCCGCATCGTCCTGGCTTCACCTCGACCGGCCAGCCTGTCGGTCAACCTGCATTCGCTCGGTGGCATCCGCGCCCGCTACGTTCAGCCGTGGGAGGACTCCAACCTCGGCAACGGCGTCTTCATCCTGAACGCCTCGATCGAACGCGTGGAGCGGGTCCCGAACGGATTCGCCGTCCACACGCGGCGGTCGGACACGGGCGAGCCGTTCGCGGTCGAGGTGGACGAGGTCATCGCCGCCACGGGCTTCCAGTGTCCGCTGCGCGACCTGACCGAGCTCGGCGTGACCACCTTCGGGCAGAGCAAGCTGCCGTCGATGACGTCTTGGTTCGAGAGCGCGACGATGCCCGGCATCTACTTCGCGGGCACCATCGGCCAGGGCGTGGCGGGCCTCAAGAAGTTCGGCATCCCATCGAATTCGGGCGCGGTCCACGGCGCTCGCTACAACGCCAGGATGATGGCCCGCCGTTTGGCCGAGACGCGCTTCGGGGTGGCCATCGAGCGACCGATCGTCGCCCCGGCCGACATCGTCGATTACCTGGTCGAGGAGATCACCACCGCGCCGGAGCTGTGGAACCAGAAGTCGTACCTCGCCCGCGCCCTGACGGTCGATGCCGACGGCGCCATGCGCGATGCGGGCATCGTGCCGCTCGCCGATTTCGTGGACAGCGATGGGCCGGACGGCGTGGCAGTGACCATCGAGACGAACGACAAGGGCGACATCTATCCCATCGCGTATGTCCGTCGCGGCGGGCGAGTCAGCGGCGAGGCGCCGCTCGATCCGCACCCTCTGCACGACTACCGCGACCTCGAGCATCGGCGCCGGATGGCCGATATCGTGGCGCCGCTGCTGGGCCAGGGTTGAGGTGCGCGTCGGCGTCGGCGTCGGCATCGAACAGGGCCCGAAACGTCGCGTCTTCGCGCAGGCCGTCGACTGGCCGGGCTGGTGCCGCGCGGGTCGCGATGCCGACAAGGCGCTGACGGCGTTAGCCGCGTATCTGCCCCGCTATCGAGCTGCGGTCGGTGGACTGGCGGCGGACCTGCCGGCCGGCGAGCCTACGCTCGAGGTGATCGAGACTGTGGCCGGCGACGTGACGACCGAGTTCGGTGCGCCTGGCAAGGTCATGACCTTCGACCGCCGTCCGCTGCAGAGTGGCGAACCTGAGCGGCTGGCCGCGTTCCTCGACGCGTGCTGGGCGGCGTTCGATGCCGCGCAGGCCGCGATCCCGGCCGAAGCGCGCGCCGTCAAGCCGGAGGTCGGCCGCGCACCCGAGCGGATGCGGATGCACATCGACGACGCGCAACGCGCCTACGTCTCGTGGCTGGCCAAACCCGTACCCAGGCTGGATGAAGCACGCCTGGACGAGACGGAGTCAGCGCTCCGTGGCTTTTTCCGGGCCGCGGTCCTGTCGCTGCCGGTGGGCGTCGCGTTCGCGGACGAGCGCCATCCGGGACCCTACGCCGTCCGCCGGGAGTGCTGGCACGTCCTCGATCACGTCTGGGAACTCGGGGACCGAGCGGCGTCGGCATCCGGCTGACCGACGCGTCCGCCCGACGCCGCGCGCGTCGCGCGGCTCCACGCGCATGCCCCGCGGCCCCAGGGTCATGACGCGCTGGTATCCTGCGGTCGGCGACCTCACGCTCCCCGCGATCGCCCAGAATCCGCACCCGGACCCGAGAACGATTGGACCTGCCCCTTTCTCGAACGGCGCGAGAACGCTACGGCTTCGATGAGCCGTTGACGCCACCGGCCGAAGCAGCCGCTCCCGGCGGCGACCCGGCACGCCGCTTGGCACGCCGCATGGTCGAGCGCCGCCCGCCCGGCTCGCCACGCCCGCCCGGCCCCCATCAGCTGCAGGCGATGGCTGTCATCCACGAAGCGATGCACCGCGTGGCCGACCGCTACACGCTGGCTATCACCCAGGCGCAGTCGCCCGAAGGCGGCGGCTCACCCGGAACGACAGCTGCGACCGACGCCGCCGGGACCGACACCGCCGCCCCGTCCGCGACCGCCAGGCCCGGCGACGCGCTCTTCGCGAGCGCTCTCGAGCGACTCACCAAGGAGGTCGGCGCCGAGCCGGTCCAGGAAGCGCTGCTGGCGTATACGAGCGAGTTCCCACCGCCACCAGTCTTCCGTGACGGCCAGCCGCCCTTCGACTACCTCCAGGACTCGGACGATGAGCGGGACAACCGCGACCTGGCCCTCGAGGAGCTGCTGCTGCTCTGGCTGGCGAATCGGAATCCGGCCTTCATGCGGCACGCCGAGCTGTTCGACGACTGGCCGGTCGCGCGGGCCTCGCTTTACAACGAGATCGTCGAAGGGCTGCGGCGGCACATCAGCCGATCGGGCGGCATCGGCGGCCGCGATCTCGTGGCCACGCTCCTGGCGCCGATCCAGGCCTCGCCCGATTCCCTCGACGGTCAGTTGCGCTACATGCGCGCCAATTGGCCTGAGGTGGCCGATCTCGTCGACCGGTGGGAACAGGCGCCGGGCGGCTCCGCCGACGCCGACCTTGCCGACGAGGACGTCCCCGAGATCGCCGTCCCGGTGGCCGGCGGCGGAGGCCCCGGCCCGGCCGACGCACAGGCGCTCCACGGATTCCACGGCCTCGACGAGGAGACGGAGCGCTACAGCCTCGACCGCGATTGGATGCCGCGGACCGTGCTCATCGCCAAGAGCACGTACGTCTGGCTCGACCAGCTCTCGCGTACCTACGGTCGCGCGATCCGGACGCTCGACGCCATCCCGGACGAGGAACTCGACCGTCTCGCGAGCCAGGGAATGACCGGTCTGTGGCTCATCGGCGTGTGGAGCCGGAGCGTGGCGTCGCAGCGCATCAAGCAGGCGCGCGGCAACCTCGAAGCCGTCGCGTCCGCGTATTCGCTGATGGATTACCGGATCAGCGACGACCTCGGCGGCGAGGGCGCGTTCGCCGATCTCAAGGCGCGCGCTGCGGCCCGAGGGATGCGCATCGCCTGCGACATGGTTCCCAACCACATGGGCATCGACGCCTACTGGGTGGTCGATCACCCCGAGCGGTTCATCAGCCGAGCCGATTCGCCCTTCCCGTCGTACCGCTTCACCGGCCCCAACCTCTCCAACGACGAGCGGGTCGGCATCTATCTCGAGGATCACTACGCCGACGGCTCGGACGCGGCGGTGGTCTTCAAGCGCGTCGATCGCTGGAGTGGCGAGGAGCGATACGTCTACCACGGCAATGACGGCACGGGCATGCCCTGGAACGACACCGCCCAGCTCGATTACCTGCGCGAGGACGTCCGCGAAGCGGTCATCTCGACCATCCTGGCCGTCGCGCGCCGCGCACCGATCATCCGTTTCGACGCTGCCATGACGCTCGCCCGTCGCCACGTCCAGCGGCTCTGGTATCCGCTGCCCGGGTCGGGCGAATCCATCCCCTCGCGCGCCGAATCAGCGATGGACCCGGCCGAATTCGCGCAGCGCATGCCCGACGAGTTCTGGCGCGAGGTCGTCGACCGGGTTGCCGCGGAAGCGCCCGACACGCTGCTCCTGGCCGAGGCGTTCTGGCTGATGGAGGGCTACTTCGTCCGCACCCTGGGCATGCACCGCGTCTACAACAGCGCCTTCATGCACATGCTGCGCGACGAGAAGAACGCCGAGTACCGGCTCGTGCTCAAGAACACGCTCAGCTTCGACCCGGAGATCCTCAAGCGCTACGTCAACTTCCTGTCGAACCCTGACGAGCGGACGGCCATCGACCAGTTCGGCGACGGCGACAAGTACTTCGGTGCGGCGACGATGCTGGCGACGCTGCCCGGCCTGCCGATGTTCGGGCACGGCCAGGTCGAGGGGTTCTCCGAGCGCTACGGCATGGAGTTCCAGCGAGCGCGCCTCGCCGAGGAGCCGAACCCGCCGTTGGTCGCGCAGCACGAGGAGCGGATCTTCCCGTTGCTGCACCGGCGGTCGCTGTTCGCGGAGGCGCGCGACTTCGCGCTGTATGACCTTGTCGCGGACGACGGCGGCGTCAACGAGGACGTCTTCGCCTATTCGAACCGCGAGGGTGGCAGCTCGTCACTCATCGTGTACCACAACCGCTATGCCGAGGTTCGCGGCCGGATCCGCGAATCGGCGCCGATGTCGCTGCCCGACGCCGGTGTCGAGGGCGGCCGGCGTTCCGTGACCCGGTCGCTCGGGGAGGCGCTCGGCCTGCCGACCGACGACGCTGCGTGGGTCATCCTGCGCGACGGGCGCAGCGGCGTGGAGTGGCTGCGGCGGTGCCGCGACGTGCACGAGAGCGGCCTGGATGTGGAACTCCACGCCTACGAGTGCCGCGTCTTCATCGAACCCCAGGTCGTCATCGACGTGGATGGTCGCTACGCGCGACTGGCCGAACGGCTGGGCGGCGGCGCCACGGCCAGCGTCGAGGGCGCCATGCACGACGCGCTGATCGACCCGGCCCATGCCGCCATCGGCGAGTTGTTCGAAGCCGGGTCGTTCCGACGCATCGCCGGCGCCGCGCTTGGCCAGGACGACGCGGGCGCCGAGGCGACGCTGGCCGCGGAGCGGGAACGCGCGGCGCCGTTGCTCGACCGCGTCGCTGCGGCCGGCGGCGGCTCGAGCGGTGAAGCGGCGTCTGGCCTGGACCGACGACTGCGCACCCTGGTGGCCATGGTCCGCGGCTCGCGGCGCCCGGAAGCACACCCGACCGTGCTGGTCGTCACGCGCTGGCTCGGGGCCGACCGCTCGCGCTGGGCGACCATCCTCGGCTGGGCCTACGGCGAGGCGGTCGGCCAAGCCCTCGGGCTGGGCGGTGCGTCCGACGATGGTATCGGTGACTGGTCATCGACCTGGGGTGTGGACGCCGCGATCGGCAATGCCACGCGCGGCCTTGGTGCCGCCGACGCGCAGATCTGGCGCGCGGTCGAGATCGCGCGGGCGCTGCTCGTCCTTCCCGCGCCTGCCCTCGAGGCGGGTGGCGGCGCAAGCGAGACGAGCGGCCGAACCGAGGCGGATGCCGGTCGCGCGGTGCCGGCTGCGTGGCTCGAGCTTCCCGCCGTCCGCCAGGCGAGCGGCTGGAACGCGTGGCAGGCGCAGGCGTACGTGGAGAGAGATGCGTACCTCGGGATGCTCGACGCGCTCCTCGCGCGCGACGCCATCCTGGTCGCGTCCGGCGACGGTGATCCCGGCGCGCTGGCGGCGGTGGCCGACGCAGTGGCGCGCCATCGCGCGGTGGCAGAAGCGGCGGGATGGCGAGTCGGCACGATCGGCGATGCGCCCGACGCAGACGCTGCCACCGCGGAGGCTGCCACCGTCTCGGGCCAAGCCAGCCACTGATGCCACCGATCGACGATCCGGCGAGCCACCAGCGCGTGGTCATCGAGGCGATCCAGCCTCAGGTCGACGCCGGCCGCTTCCCCATCAAGCGCGTCATCGGCGAGACCGTCACCGTCGAGGCCGACGTGTTCGCTGATGGCCACGGCGAGGTCGTGGCGCGTCTCCTCTGGCGGCATTCGGCCGACGCCGAGTGGCACATCGAGCCGATGCTGCCGATCGGTAACGATCGCTGGCGCGCCTCGTTCCGGGTCACGCGGATCGGCCGATACGACTACCAGGTCGAGGGCTGCGTCGACCGTCTCGGCACCTGGATCCACGACTTCGCCCGGCGCGCCGAGGCCGGCCAGGATCTCGCCGTCGAGCTGCTCATCGGAGCCGGGCTCGTCGACGACGTCGCGGACCGCGCCACCGAGCCCCGTGAAGCGACCCGACTGCAGGCCCTCGCCGCTCATCTTCGCGACGTGGCCGAGCCCCAGGCCGCGCGCACCAAGGTCGCGCTCGATCCTCGTCTCATCGAGATGGCCGCGCCGCACCCCGACCTGGCTCACGCGACCCGATCCGAACCGGCGCTCAGCGTCGTCGTCGATCGGCAACGAGCTTTGTTCTCGACCTGGTACGAGCTTTTCCCGCGCTCGACCGCCGAGGAAGCGGGCCGGCACGGCACATTCCGCGACGTCATCGACCGGCTGCCCTACGTCGCTGGCATGGGCTTCGACGTGCTCTATCTGCCACCCATCCACCCCATCGGCACGAGTTTTCGCAAGGGACCCGACGACGCTCTGGTCGCGGGCCCGACCGATCCGGGCGTGCCGTGGGCGATCGGTGGCCCGGACGGCGGCCACACCGACCTCCAGCCCGAGCTGGGCACGATGGACGACTTCCGTGCCCTCGTCAGCGCCGCCCACGAGCTCGGCCTCGAGATCGCCCTCGACATCGCCTTTCAGGCGTCGCCCGATCATCCCTGGGTGACCGAGCACCCGACGTGGTTCAAGCATCGTCCCGATGGCACCGTGCAATACGCCGAGAACCCGCCCAAGCGCTACCAGGACATCTACCCGTTCGACTTCGACAGCGAGGACTGGCCAGCGCTCTGGGAGGCGCTCCTGCGCGTGATGACCTACTGGGCAGGGGAAGGCGTGCGCATCCTGCGCGTCGATAACCCGCACACCAAACCGTTCGCGTTCTGGGAGTGGGCCATCACTCGGCTCAAGGCGGACTACCCGGATGTCATCCTGCTGGCCGAGGCGTTCACTCGCCCGAGGGTCATGGAGCGGCTCGCGAAGCTTGGCTTCAGCCAGTCGTACACGTACTTCACGTGGCGCACCACCAAGGGGGAGTTGACGGCGTACCTGACCGAGTTGATGAGCACCGAGGTGAGCGAGTTCCTGCGCCCGAACCTGTGGCCGAACACGCCCGACATCCTCCATGAGACGCTCCAGGTCGGCGGCCGGCCGGGTTTCGAGGCCCGGCTCGTCCTGGCCGCGACGCTCGCGTCGAGCTACGGCATCTACGGCCCGCCCTTCGAGCTGATGGAGTCGGTGCCGCGCGAACCCGGCAGCGAGGAGTACCTGCACTCGGAGAAGTACCAGCTCCGGCACTGGGACCTGACCACGGACGCGACCCTCGGCCCGATGATCACGCGCCTCAACGAGATCCGCCGCCAGCATCCGGCGCTCCAGGCCAATGACGGCCTCCGCTTCCACCGCATCGATGGCGAGCGCCTCATCGCCTATTCCAAGCGCACGCCCGACGGGTCGGACGCGATCCTGACCGTCGTCAACCTCGATCCCGATGCCACGGCGGCGGGCATGATCGACCTGGACCTCGAGGCGCTCGGGCTCGACGAGACGGACACGTTCGATGTCCACGACCTGCTCGATGGCGCGACGTACCGCTGGACGGGCGGTTCCAACTACATCGAGCTCGAGCCGGGGCATCGCCAGGCGCATGTCTTCGAGATCGTCCGGGTGCGGCCATGAGCGAGGCGCGCGAAGGCGGTGACACTCGCTGGTACAAGGACGCCATCCTCTACGAGCTGCATGTCCGGGCGTTCATGGACGGCAACGGCGACGGCAAGGGCGACTTCGGCGGCCTCATCGGCAAGCTCGATTACCTCCAGGATCTCGGCGTCACCGCCATCTGGCTGCTGCCGTTCTACCCGTCGCCGCTCAAGGACGATGGGTACGACATCGCCGATTACACGAGCGTCCACCCCGACTACGGCACGATGCGCCAGGTCCGAGCGTTCATCGCGGCTGCCCATGACCGCGGCCTGCGCGTCATCACCGAGCTCGTCTGCAACCACACCTCGGACCAGCACGCCTGGTTCCAACGGGCTCGCCGCGCGCCGAAGGGTTCCGCAGCGCGCGACTACTACGTCTGGAGCGACACGCCCGACAAGTACCGCGACGTGCGCATCATCTTCAAGGACTTCGAGACGTCGAACTGGGCATGGGACCCGGTGGCCGATGCCTACTACTGGCACCGCTTCTACTCGAGCCAGCCCGACCTGAACTTCGACAGCCCGCACGTGCGCACGGCGGTGCTCAAGGCGCTCGACTTCTGGCTCGACCTTGGCGTCGACGGCGTCCGCCTTGACGCCATCCCCTATCTCTTCGAGCGCGAGGGCTCGAACGGCGAGAACCTGCCCGAGACGCATGCCTTCATCCGCGAGATGCGTGCCCACATCGACGCCAACTACGGCGATCGCATGTTACTTGCCGAAGCTAATCAATGGCCAGAGGATTCGGTTGCCTACTTCGGCAACGGCGACGAATGCCACATGTGCTTCCACTTCCCGCTCATGCCGCGCATGTTCATGGCCGTGCGGATGGAGGACCGCCATCCCATCCTCGACATCCTCGACCAGACGCCGGCCATCCCCGACTCGGCACAGTGGGCGCTCTTCCTGCGCAACCACGACGAGCTGACCCTGGAGATGGTCACCGACGACGAGCGCGACTACATGTGGGGCGAGTACGCGTCGGACCCCCGCATGAAGCTCAACCTCGGCATCCGCCGCCGCCTCGCGCCGCTGATGGGCAACGACCGGCGCCGCATCGAGCTGATGAACGGGCTCCTCTTCGCGCTACCGGGCACGCCCGTCCTGTACTACGGCGATGAGATCGGCATGGGCGACAACGTCTATCTCGGCGATCGCAACGGCGTGCGCACGCCGATGCAGTGGTCGGGCGACCGGAATGCCGGCTTCTCCGAGGCGAACCGCCAGCAGCTCTACCTGCCGGTCATCACCGACCCCGAGTATCACTACGAGGCGGTCAACGTCGAGGCGCAGCAGGGCAACCCCCAGTCGCTGCTGTGGTGGACCAAGCGGCTCATCGCGCTGCGCAAGCAGCATCGCGTCTTCGGGCGTGGCTCGCTCACGTTCCTGGAGCCCGAGAACCGCAAGGTGCTCGCGTTCGTGCGCGAGTTCGAGGACGAACGCGTGCTCGTGGTTGCCAACCTGTCGCGGTTCGTGCAGTACGCCGAGTTGGACCTGACCGCGTTCCGGGGCCAGGTGCCGGTCGAGATGTTCGGGCAGGGCGAGTTCCCGGCCATCGACGAACATCCGTTCGTGGTGACGCTCGGCCCACACTCGTTCTACTGGTTCCAGTTGACGCTGCCGGCTCAGGGTGCCGTGAGCGGCGATACGCCGGCCGCCGTCCTGCCTGCCGCGGCCGATCTCGAAGCGCTCCTGACCGGCCGCTCGTCGCGTGCGGCGCTGCTCCGGATCCTGCCGCTCTACCTGCGCGACCGTCGCTGGTTCGGGGGCAAGGCGCGACGCATCCGGGAGATCCGCTACCTCGACCAGGTGAGGATGCCCTTAGACGGGTTGGATGCCACCCTGGTGCTCATCTCGGTGGAATACGGCGAGGGCGAGGCCGACACGTATGCGCTCCCCCTCGCGCTGGCCGATGACGAGACGGCACGAACCATCGTGCGCGACGTGCCGGGCGCCCTGGTCGCCCGCGTCGGCGGCCCCACCGGCCCCGCGCTGTACGACGCGTGCCTCGATCCGCGCTTCGATCGGGTCCTGCTCGAGGCCGTCGGTGCGAGCCGGCGCTTCCGCGCCGCGTCCGGCGCGACGGTCATCGGCCACCGGACCGATGCCTACAAGCGGCTGCGTGGCGGGCGGGACGCCAACGTGGCGCCATCGGCGGGGCGGCTCGAGCAGAGCAACACGTCGATCACCTACGGCGACCGCTTCATCCTCAAGCTCTATCGCCGCGTCGAGAGCGGCATCAACCCCGACGTCGAGGTCGGGCGGCTGCTGACCGACGAGGCGTTCGCGTCCACGCCGGCTGTCGGTGGCTGGCTGGAATACCGGCCGGAACGCGGGGAGTCGACCGCCATTGGCCTGCTCCAGCAGCTGGTCCCCAACCAGGGCGACGTCTGGCAGTCGACCGTCGGCGAGCTTGCCCATTTCTTCGAGCGAGCCGTGACCGAGGGGATGCGCCCACCGGACCCGGGTCCGGCCACCGCCGAGCGACTGCTCCGGATGACCGGCGAAGCGCCATCAGCGCCCGCCGAGCGGGTCGATGGCGTGATCGGCGGTTTCCTCGAGACCGCGGCGTTGCTGGGGACGCGGACGGCCGAGCTGCATCTGGCCCTCGCCCGCCCCGACGACCCGGCCTTCGCGCCAGAGCCGTTCTCGGCGCTGTATCAGCGCTCGCTCTACCAGGGCATGCGCACGCAGGTCGTCGAGTCGCTCGGCCTGTTGCGTCGCCAAATGCCGGGCCTGCCCGAGACATCGCGCCCGCTGGCCGCCGCCGTCATCGGCGCCGAAGCCGGCCTCCAGGCGCGATTCCGAGCGCTGCTCGCTGCTCGCCTGGACGGGGCGCGCATCCGGATCCACGGGGATTACCACATGGGCCAGGTGCTCTGGCGCGGCCGAGACGTGGTGATCATCGATTTCGAGGGCGAGCCCGGTCGGCCGTTGAGCGAACGCCGGCACAAACGATCGCCGCTGCGTGATGTGGCGGGCATGATCCGTTCGTTCCAATACGCAGCCCAGGGGCCGTTGCTCGACTCGCTGACCGGCCAGCAGGTCCGGCCGGAGGATCGCGCGGCGCTCGAGCCGTGGGCCAGGATCTGGCACGTCCGCGCGTCGGCGACCTTCCTCGGCGCCTATGTCGAGGGGATGCGTGGCTCCGGGCTCATCCCGACCGATGCGACGCAACTGGCCACGCTGCTCGATGCATGCCTGCTCAGCAAGGCGCTATACGAACTTGTATACGAGCTGAACAACCGCCCCGACTGGGTGGCCATCCCGCTGCGCGGCATCCTCGAGCTGGTCGGTGGGGACGCCGGAAGCAACGGCTGACGCGCTCGCGACCATCCGCGCGGCGGTCATCACCTGTCAGCGGTGCCCGCGACTCGTCGCCTGGCGAGAGGAGGCGGCTCGGAACCCTCCGCGCCGCTACGCCGGTCAGGTCTACTGGCAGCGGCCCGTGCCTGGCTTCGGTGATCCGGCGGCGCACCTGCTGATCGTCGGGCTGGCGCCCGCGGCGCACGGCGGCAATCGGACCGGTCGAGTGTTCACCGGCGATCGCTCGGGCGACTTCCTTTTCGCTGCGCTCCATGCCACGGGATACGCGAACCAGGCAACGTCGGTCTCGGCTGACGATGGGCTACGGCTCCGCGGTGCCTACATCGCGGCAGTAAATCGTTGCTGCCCTCCGGGCAACAAACCGACACCCGCCGAGCGCGACGCCTGCCTGCCGTTCCTCGTGCGCGAGCTGGAGGTGTTAACCAAGGTGCGGGTCATCCTCGCGCTCGGCGCCTTCGCGTGGGACGGTGTGCTGCGCGCGTTGGCAGGCCTCGACCATCGCCCGTCCGACTCGAGGCGGCCGGTCTTCGGGCATGGCGCGGAAGTCTCGGTCGGACCCTATCGCCTCATCGGATGCTTCCACCCGAGCCAGCAAAACACCTTCACCGGTCGGCTGACGCCCGAGATGCTCGAGCAGGTCCTCGGCGCCGCTCGGCGTGCCGCCGACGGCGACTGAGGGCGGAACTGGTGGCGCGCCCGGCGGGACTCGAACCCACGGCCTTCTGCTCCGGAGGCAGACGCTCTATCCGCTGAGCTACGGGCGCGCGACCGCCATTAGACCACCTTCACGGTGCGCCCGGTGTGGTGATGCCGGCGATCCGATAGACGACGCCTTCGTTGGAGGCCATGAGGAGCGCCCCGGTCGAAGGCTCGATGGCCAGCGCCGTTACCTGCGGCAACGACAGATCAAGGGCTGCCACCCCCGCGTCCTGCGACGAACCACCGCCCGCCACGCGCGTCATCCCGCCGTCGGGCGACATCTGCATGATCACGTTACCGAACTCGGTGTAGTCAACGACCATGTACAGGTTGCCCTCGGCATCGAGAGCGATCGTGTTCAAGTGGTTCATCGGCGTGTCAAGGCCGGTCGCGCCAGGCACGAACGGGCCGGAGAACCCTCCATTGCCGCCGATGGTGGTGATGACGCCCGTTGCCAGATCCACCTGTCGGATCCGATCATTGCGGGTGTCGGCGATGTAGAGCGTCGTTCCCGCCCCGTCCACGGCGATCGACTCGGGTCGCTGGAGATGAGCGTCGGTGGCCTGGCCGCCGTCACCACCGAATTCGGCCGCGCCATCCCCAGCAACGGTCCGGATCTTCCCCGTTGCCGCGTCCACCTCGCGGACTCGACTATTGCCCGTGTCGGCGATGAACAGGTCACCGGCATCGTCCACGGCGACGTCGTAGGGTTCGAACAGGTACGCGCGTCTTGCCGGGCCACCGTCGCCGTGGAAGGCGGGGTGGGCGCTGTCCCCGGCGATCACCGTGACCTTGCCGTTGGCCAGCACGGACACGACGCGGTGATTGCCGGTATCGGCCACGTACACCTTGCCGTCGGTGGCGATTGCCACGCCGATGGGCTGTTGAAGGCCACTGGCGGCCGTCTGGATGACGCCGCCGGCGTCGACGACGCGCACCCTCGCCGGGTTGGTTTCGACGATCCACACCGACCCGTCCGGGCCGGCTGCGACGCCGAGCGGACGGTCGAGCAGGACTGCTGTTGCCGGCCCACCGTCGCCCGGGTCGGCCGTGCCGCCACCAGCCAGGACCTCGACGAGGCCACCCGGCAGCGAAGTTGGCGATGGACTCGGCGTCGCCGATGGGGTCGGCGACGCGGTCGATGATGGGCTTGGCGGAGGGCTTGAGCTTGCCGTCGCGCCCGAAGTCGAGCTGGCCGTCGGGCTCGGCGTCGCTCCGGCCGTCGGGCTGGTTGACGAGGTCGGGGTCGACGACGGGGCGGGGGCTGATGCACTCGGCAGGGTCGTGGGCGACGTGCTTGGCGCCGCGGTGGAGGTCGTCGGTATCGGCGTCGGAGTCGACGATCCGCAGGCAGCGACGAGGCACGTGGCGGCGATGACCGCCAGGAGCTGTCGGGCGAACACGTGGATTCGGGTCGATCCGGTCGCAGTCTTCATCGAGCTACGGTAGCGCACGAAGATCCGGACAACCGAGGCTACGCTGGCTGGACGGGGGTCCTCCGCGGGCGCCAGTGCCACGACATCGACGAGATGAACCCCGGGGCCTGCGCCCGACCGATCCGAGGGGAATCGAAACGGCCCCGCCGAAGCGGGGCCGTTTGCACTGTCCCGGCCTTAGCCGACGAAGCAAGCTCCGCCGGTTCTGCCACGCCACAAGGGCATCTATCACGCCGGCTGCACCGGCTACCCTAACCCGACCTACCCATGACCTTGTGCCTGGGGCAGTCGTGCTGACGAGCAGCACCGGACCAGTCTAACCGAACCCCTGCCCCCGCCTCAAGGGGTTATGCCTTCTCCAGAGTTAACATTCCGCAACTTCCGTTTCGGACGGACACCGACCTCGTCAGGGGCGGGTGACCGTGACGCTGGTCATGGTCACCGGCTGCAGCGGGAGCTGATTGCTGTCGGTCTGTACTGCGGCGATGGCATCCACCACGTCCATCCCGCTGACGACATTGCCGAAGATCACGTAGCCGCCGCTCTTGTCGAGCTGGGTGCGCAGATCGTCCAGGCAGATGAAGAACTGCGACCCCTGTGAGTTCGGTGCCGACGTTCGTGCCATGGCCACAACGCCACGCAGGTAATCGCCGACGACGGGCTCGTCGGGGATCGCGTAGCCCGGTCCACCGGAACCGTCGCCGGCAGGATCGCCGCCCTGGATGACGAAGCCCGGCACGATGCGATGGAAGGTCAGGCCGTTGTAGAAGCCGGCGTTGGCGAGGTTGATGAAGTTCTCCGACGCGACCGGCGCCGACTGGTTGTAGATCTGGATGGTGATATTGCCCAGATCGGTCTGGATCGTCGCCATCGTGCCGTCGCCGCCGGGCGCTGCCGGCGAGCTGGCAAGCGGAGTGGCGTCCGGGGCGTGGATCGCGGCCGTGTTGATCGTCGTGGTCGGTGAGTGGACGGCGACCAGGGACGGCGACGGCGAGGCGCCCGCGCCGCCGGAGTTCGCGTAGAGATAGAGCAGGCCACCGAGGACGACCACTGCCGCCACAGCGGCGGAGATCCAGAGCAGCGGGTTGTTGTTGCGCCGCGCCGACGGCGGCGCCATGCTGCCGCGTCCGGTCGTCCCGGTTGCGCCGCGCGAGAACCCGGGCCGGTAGTTGTCCGCCGACGGCGTGTGACTGCGCGTGACGGTCCGTCGCCGCTTAGCCATGGAGCCCCTCAGCCATTGACTGTCACCCCTTGCATTGCGTCCTGATAGTCGATCGCGCCCGTGAAGAGTGCCTCACCCAGGATCAAAGTGTCGGCGCCGGCGGCCCGCGCCGCGTCGACTCCGGCACTGTCAGTCGCGCCGCCGGCGAGCTGCAGCTCGAGATCGTTGCCGCGGATTGCGCGGGCCAGCTCCGAGATGCTTTCCACAGACCAGTGCGAGACGACGAGTCGGCGCACGCCCTCCGACGCGAGCATGGCGAAAAGGTCCGCGAATGACGGCGGCGCGGCGCGCCACGGATATTCCGCCAGCCGCTCGGGCCGCGCGTCGACACCGACCGCCAGCCAGTCGCTGGCCACGCGCAGGCACGCACGGAGCACTGACACATCCTCGGCCACGGCCCACAGCGGCACGACGACGCGCGTCGCGCCGCAGGCGAACGCGAGCTCGATCTGCTCCGGGCCGTCGATGCCACCGGCAAGCTGAAGTGGAACGGCCACGGCGCGCGAGATGCGCTGCACGGCGTCCGTGTTGACCGGCGCGCCGCGCTGCGCGCCATCGAGATCGACGAGGTGCACCATCGGCGCGCCGAGGCCCACGAAATACTCGGCGATCTTCTCCGGTCGGTCAGTCGGCGATCCCTCGCCCGTGGCGGCGCCCGGCCACATCACCAGGCGCGAGCGACCTGCCTGGAGGTCGATGCTGGGGACGATCTTCAATTGGAGTCCGCGGCGAGCAGTCGGCGCTGGAAGCTGATCGGCAGGCTGCCCTGCGAGAGCATGGCGTCGTGGAAACGGCCGAGCGAGAACTTCGCTCCGAGGCGGCGCTTCTCGTCCTCGCGCAGCCGGAAGAGGAGCACTCTTCCGAGCAGGTAAGACAGCTGGTAAGTCGGCGTGTACGTGTAGCGGTTGACCTCGGCCGCGGCGTTGGCGCGCTCGAAGCCGGTCTGCTCGACCATGAAGTCGGTCGCCTCGTCGACGCCGATCTGCCCGCGGTGGAGCTTGATGTCGAGGATGATCCGGCAGGCGCGCCAGATCGCGTCGGTGTGCATCATCATGCGGTGCTCCGGCGCGGTGTCGAAGCCCTCCTGGCGCATCATCAGCTCCGAGTACATGCCCCAACCCTCGACGAACTCCGGGGCGTCGACGAGCAGACGCACGATGCTCGGATGCTCGTTCGCCGTCGACAGCTGAAGGTGATGCCCGGGGTACGCCTCGTGGATCGACGTGTTGAAGATCGAGGCGTGGTTGTGCTCACGCATCGCGCCCTCGCCGCCGTCGACCGAGGGCGTGACAATGTAGACACCCTTCTGCTGTGCGCCTGAGGCGAACTTGGGCGGCGCGAAGTAGGCCGCGAAGGGCATCACGTTGCGCAGGTAGTCGGGCGTCGCGATGACGTCGAGGTTGTCGCTCAGCGGCAGCGTCGCGATGTCGTAGTCGATCACAAACTGGCGCGCCGCGTTCATTGCCTCGCGGTACTCGATCAGCGCGGCATCGAAGTCGACCGGGTGATCCGACTTGATGCGCTGGACGACCTGCTGCTCCGTCAGGCTCGGGTCGATCTCCTTCGCGAGGGCGGCGCGATCCGAGCGGTTCTCCGCCAGCTGCTGCTCGCCGATCTCGAGAATGTCGTCGGTCGAAAGGCCGTCGAAAGCGCGCAGCTTGATCAGCTCGTCGTAATCGGCCGTGCCCAGGGCGAATTCGTCGGTCGAGTGCGCAAGCTGCGCGCGCAGCCAGCTGCCGTACTCGCTCAGGGCGGCGTTCGCCGCTTCCGACGCGCGCCGAATTCGCGCCGCTTGCGGGCTGGCGTCGCCGAATTGGTTCGCGGCCGCAGAAGCCACCTCTGCAAACAGCGACGGCATCGAGTCGATCGCCTCGAGCTCCATCTCGTTCCAGAGCTTTACCGGCGGCCGCTCGCCGAGCCTGCTCTTCGGCTCCTCGATGTGCCGCGGTGCCTTCTCGAGCCGCGCGGCGATCGATTCGAGGCGGTCGGCGAGCGGCCGGATGCCGCGCGCCAGAAGCAGGAACACGCCGTCGCCGATCTCGTC
>PNAP01000117.1 GCA_003169735.1 Chloroflexota bacterium
TCAGGGCTTGGCTTTGGGTCCTCGGATGGCGTCCTGAACGTCGCCCAGTCCGCTCTGGGCCGTACCCTGCGCTTGCTTCGCCTGGCCGTGGGTGCGCTGTCGGTCGTTGCCGGTCAATCGCCCGGCGCCTTCCTCGATCTTGCCCTTGGCCTTGTTGAGGTCACCCTTGGCGTGCTCGTCGGTCATCGGACCGACGCTCGGTTGTTGCCCGTGCCGAGCATCCGGCTGGCGACGAAGACGACGATGACGGCACCGACCACGGACACGATGATGGTCTGGACGTTGATGCCGGTCGGATCCTTGAGGTTGAGCAGCGCGCCGGCAAGGAAGCCACCGACCACGGCTCCGACGATGCCGAGGATGATGGTCATCAGGATGCCCTCGCGGGCGCCGGTGATGAAGGTGGCGATGAAGCCGGCGATGGCGCCGACCACGATCCAGGCGATGATGCCCATGGGAGCTGCCCCTTTCCCTTCGCGGTGTGCGAAGACCCATCACGACTATCGCCGTCCGGTCGGCCGTGTCATGACGGCTCCGTCATCCGATGGGGCGGCGGGCCGCAAGGTGCTACGCTGGCGAAACACCATGCAACAGGCGGAGTCTCGGCCAGACGAAGCGCGCCGCGCGCTCGTGCTCCATGACCGTCAGCTGGTCGTGGATCTGATCCAGCTGACGTTGAACCACGGGATGTTCGTCGTGCGCGCCGCCCGCAGCCTTTCCGAGGCAGACACGATCCTCGCTGAGTGGCGTCCGCATATGACCGTCGTCGATATGGATCACGACGACAGCACGGCCCTGCTCGAGCGGCTCGGGGCATCGAACACGCTGCGGCGCAGCGTCATCCCGGTCCTCGGTCTGACGCGGCGCGGCGACCTGAAGATGAAACTGAAGGCCTTCGATCTCGGCGTCGACGACATCCTGACCATGCCCTTCTCGCCCGAGGAGCTGCTGGCGCGGGCCATCGTCGTCACCCGTCGGGCAACCGGCACCGACCGACCGATCATCCCCACCATCACGCTCGGCGAGATCGAGATCGACATCGTCAATCGCCAGGTGCGGGCGGGTCAGTCGGTCGTCCACCTCTCCGGCATCGAGCAGAGCCTGTTGTACCTCCTCGCCAGCCGTGCCGGACGCGTCGTGACGCGCGACGAGATCCTCGATGCCATCTGGGGCACCGACTTCGTGGCCGAGAGCAACATCGTCGATCGGCACGTTCGAAGCCTTCGCATCAAGCTCCAGAACGACTACCGGCACCCGCGCTTCATCGCCACGGTCCCTGGCCGAGGCTATCGATTCATCCCGACCTTCTCCAACCTTGGCTGGGCCGCCGGTACCGACGAGAGCGAACCGCCTCCCACCTGAGCCCTCTCGGGCGGCCATCGGCTGATCAGATCGCCGACTCCGGATGAGACTCAGGGCAACCCATAGGCGTAGAGCTTCCCGTCGACCGAGCCGATGTAGACCATGCCGTCGACCACGGCCGGCGACGATTCATCGATGCCGTCGCCCGTCTGGCCCTTCCAGAGCCAGTCGCACGTGGCGCCGCCAGTGCCGCAGCCAACCTTGTATCCGAAGACGCCGCCATTGAAGCTGCCGACGTAGACGACACCGCCGGCGACGGCCGGAGAGGAGAAGTAGATCGGGGTCACGTCGTGGGCGGCGGTCGTGGTACGTCCGATCCAGATCGGGGAGCACGAGGCGCCACCCACGCCGCACGTCGCGGAGAATGCTGCCAGGTACCCGCCAGTCGAACCGACGTAGACGACGCCGTTCGCCACCGCGGGACTTGAGTAGACCTCCTTCACGCCGGCGCTCGGGTTCGGGATGACGCCGGTCCAGGTCGGGGCGCACGGATCGGAGCAGGAGGCCGGGTACGCGTACAGGAGTCCATCGATCGAGCCGACGAAGACCATACCGCCAGCGACGGCGGGCGACGAGTCGATGGCGCTGGTGGACTCGCCTGGCGGTGCGTCCGAATCGGACGTCGTGCCCTTCCACAGCGGTAGACAGACCGCTCCGCCGCTGGCGCAGCCCACGGCGAACGCGTAGAGATACCCCTGCAGCGTGCCGACGTAGACGACGCCGCCGGCGACCGCCGGTGACGAGAACTGGCTGCTCCCCGCCAGGGTCGCGTGCCAGATCGGGTCGCACGTCGCTCCGCCCGTGCCACAGTCGGCCGGGTAGGCGTACAGCCCTCCGTCGGGCGAGTTCTCCGTCGCCGCGTAAACGACGCCGTCGGCGACGGTCGGTGACGCATCGAACGCGTCGGGCGTCGTGGCGGTCCAGAGCGGCAGGCAGGTCGCGCCGCCCGTGCCGCAACCGACCTTGAACGCCAGGAGCTTGCCGAGCCCGCCGATGTAGACCTCGCCGTTCGCCACGGCCGGGGCAGCGCTGCTGCCGTTCGGGACCTTGCCGACCCACGTCGGCGAGCAGTGGGCACCGCCCGTGCCGCACGCGACCGGGAAGGCATAGAGCTTGTTGAACGCTTCGTAGACCACGCCTCCGGCCACCGTCGGCGAGCCGACATGCGCTCCGATCGAGCCGAGGGTGGCCGTCCAGTCGACCGTCAGCTGGGCGACGTTGGACGCCTTGAGGACGTTCTCTGATGCGTTGTATCCCGTGTGCGTGGGTCCGTCATGGAACTGCGGCCAATCGACTCGTACCTTCAGGGTGTGCTTCGCTGTGCGGCCACTGTTCCGGCCGGTGGCAGTGACGGTGTGCGAGCCAGCTGTCGCGGACGCTGGGATCGCCACGGCCGCCCCGGTGAACGTGCCATGGCTGTCCGTCGAAACGCTGCCGCTGGCGGTGCCATCAAACGCCAGGTCGACGGTCTCCGAATGGCCGAAGCCGGAGCCAGAGACCGCCACGCTCGATGACGGGGGCGCCGTGGTCGGAGCAACGAGCAGGCTGAGCTTGACGCTGAACGACGTGGTGCTCGAGGCGGTGCCGCCGGCCGTCGTGACGGCGATGGGTCCAGTGCTGGCACCGGCCGGCACCTTGGCCTTGACCGAGGATGCGGTATCGGCCGAGAAGCTGGCACTGACGCCATCGAAGGTCACGGCCGTGGCGCCGGCGAGGTGCGTGCCGCTGATCGTGACGCTCGACCCAAGCACGCCGCTGACCGGGCTGAAACCGGCGATCGCCGGATGCACGGTCGCCGCGACCGGCGCCACGGTGACCGTCACCGCGGCCATCGACCCGAGCAGCGCAACGCAGAAGATGAGTGTCTGAAGCCGCGAGGGCGCGGCGATGCCGCTCCTCACTGGACGGTGAAGTCGACCGTCGCCGTGTCGCCGGTCGGTTCGAACGTGACGGTGGCCTCGTAGTCACCGGCGGTGAAGCCCGTGCCGGCGTCGACCTCGAACGAGCCCCATGAATTGTTCGGGCCGTAGTCCATCGAAAACGGCGTGACGACCTGCGTCCCGCCTTCGGAGACCGTACACGTGACCGTGCCGGTGAGGCCATCGGCCAGCTCGAAGATGACGTACACGCTTGGATCGGACGTCGAGAACGTATCCGTGAAGGTCGATGGATCGGGAGCCGAGGCGGATGGGTCGCCGGCAGACGCCGTCTTCAGCAGGGAGAAGGTCCCCGTCGCGCTGGGCTCGGCAGAGGTGGATGGCGAGCCGGTCGCGGCGGTGATGGCGAATGGCAACGAGATCGACTGGCCGGTCGGGACATAGGTGAGGGTCGCCGTGTTCGTGCCCGGCGTGAAACGCCCGGTGACGGTCGCTCCGAACCATGCCCACGGGTCCGTCCCATAGGTGATCGAGTTGGACGACGTGCCGCCCGCACCGGATGTCCAGGTCACCGTGACGTCGCCACCGAAGCCCGTGGCGAGCGCGAACTCGGCGTAGACCGAGGCGGTGTCGGCCGGGAAACTCGTCGCGAACGCCGAGGTGTCGATCGATGGCGCGCTGGAAACGACCGTGGAAGTCAGGCCGGCGATGGTGAATGGGCTGGCTCCGGACGAGCCCGACGGTGATGCGGTCGGCGCGGCGGTCGATTCCCCTGGGGTTGGCGTGATCGTGAACGGGACCGTCGCGGTCTCGCCCGTCGGTTCGAAGGTGAAGACGACGCTGTAGTGGCCCGCCGGCAGCCACCCTCCGGCGACGTTGCTGCTGTCCCACTCCCAATTCGGACCGGTGCCCGGGTACGCCAGCGGTGCGGTGTTGTGCGTGAATGACGCCCCAGAATCGGTGTCGGTCCAGGTCGAGTCGATCGCCCCGTTGACGCCGGCGCCGAGGAGATACACGACGAAGACGTCGGGCGTGTCGTCGGTGATGCTGTCGACGAATGTGGTCGGATCAAGGTTGCCGCCGACGACCTCCGGGAACGATGGCAGGACGCCGGTCATCAGGAAGGCCTTGCCCGTCGTGCCGGCGGTCCCAGCCGGGCCGCTGGCTGGGGGAGTGGCGGTGATGGCGCTCGCCGACGAAGTCGGTGCGACCGTGCTCGTGGGGACCGGGGTGGCGGCGGGCGTGGCACTCGGCGCGGCCGCTCCTCCGCACCCCGCGACGAGGAGCGCGAGGCCCGTCGCGAGCCCGAGGCGACGGCGTGCGCGAGAACATCCAGGTTGCATGTCGGCGGAGCCTATCGACCGATAACGCTCGGTTCATCCGGGGAATCCCTAGCAGTAGCATTGCCGGCGATGGATCGGCGCATCACGATCTGGGGTGAGCGGCCCCTTCGTGCCCACGAAACGCTCGTGACCGAAGCATTGGCGCTCGGGCCGGATGAGTCCGGCCGCGCGGCCCGGTTGCTCGGCGAGGCGTCTATCGCCGCGTCGCTCGCGGGTCAGCCGGATCTCGCGTTGACGACCCTGGCGCGCGCTCAGCGACTCGCCCGCGTCGCTGACCGGGCAAGCCAGGCGATGGTCGCCATCGAAACGGCCTCAGTCCTCCAGCTCGCCAACCGAGCCGGCCGACCATTGCAGCGCATCCGTGCCGCCATCCGCGATCTCGGCAGGCTCGACTCGGAAGAGACCTGCGAGTCGTTGCGCCAGTCAGGCGTGGCGCTCTTCTGGACCGAGCAATACGCGGCCGCTGAGGCGATCTTCACCCGGGTCATCGATGCGGCCCGCGAGGAGCGCTGGGCCATGCTCCCGCTCGCGCTCGACACGCTCGCTGCGCTCGAATTCCGGACCGGCAGATGGGACATGGCCGACGCGCACTCGGCCGAGGCGGTTCGGCTCGCGCGACTCGACACCGGTGGCCCGTTCATCCTCGCATCGGCGCTGACCACACTGGCCCGGATCGCGGCGGCGCGCGGACGGGAGGTCGAGTGCCGAGGCTACCTGGCCGAGGCGGCCGAACTCGCCGCACCGGGCGGCCTCGCCGCCGCTTACGCGGCGTCGGCGGCGGGGCTCCTCGAGCTTGGATCGGATCGCCCGGAGCGGGCCATCGCGGCGCTCGAACCGTTGGACGCGGAACCGGGCCACGCGTTCTCGCCGGTGATCTTCCAGTCGGCGCCCGATCTGATCGAGGCTTATCTGCGCTCGGGACGCGTTCGTGAGGCTGGAGAGGCGCTGGACCGGTTCGAGACCGACCCGGCCGATAGCCGGTCGACATGGGCCAGCGCAGCCGCTGCGCGTTGCCGTGGGCTCCTCGCGCCGGCACCCGAGTTCGACCGACACTTCGCCGACGCGCTCGAGCTCCACGCGCGAACACCGACGCCGTTCGAGAACGCGCGGACCCGCCTCTGCTACGGCGAGCGCCTGCGCCGCGCGCGGCGACTGACCGAGGCCAGGGAGCAACTGACGGCCGCGTGCCTCGTCTTCGATCGACTCGGGGCCGGCACGTGGGCCGATCGGGCGCGACGAGAACTCGCGCCGCGCCGCCGAACTCCATCGGCATCATCGGATCCTGCCCCTCTGCTGACGGCGCACGAGGTCCAGATCACCACGCTGGTACGGCGAGGAGCGACGAATCGCGAGATCGCCGCGGCGCTCTTCGTGACCGACAAGACGGTCGAGTACCACCTTGGCAACGTCTATCGCAAGCTCAACGTCCGATCGCGAACCGAACTCGTGGTCCGCCTCGAGGGGATCGGACCCGGGAGCTGGATCAGCGCCGATAGCTTGCAGGAATCCGAGAACACCTAGACATCGCTGGCGGTTCGGCCGATACTGCGTGGTATGACGACCGACGACGGGAAGCCTGCCGCGCCGCTTCGGCTCGGCCAGGCGGCCGAGATGCTGGGCGTGTCCGTCGACACGTTGCGGCGCTGGGAAGTGGCCGGCCTGGTGCGCGTGACGCGCTCGGCGGGCGGCCAGCGTCTCATCGAGATGGACGAGGTGGCGCGACTGCGGGATGAACGCCGGCGAGCATCGACGGACCGGCCGATCGTGGCGCAGTCGGCGCGCAACCGGTTCCCCGGGATCATCACCCGCGTCGAACGTGACGGCGTCGCGGCCGTGGTCGAGGTCATGGCCGGTCCGCATCGCCTGATCAGCCTGATGACGGCGGAAGCGGTCGTCGAGCTCGACCTGAAGGTCGGCGATGAGGCGGTCTGCGTGGTCAAGGCGACCAACGTCATCGTCGAGATCCCCTCACCGAAGGAGTCGCACGCATGAAGCCGCGGCTGGTCGCGTCTCTCGCCGCGGCGCTCCTCCTCGTGGCGGGCTGCTCGGCCGCCGCCTCGCCTGCGCCGAGCACATCGGCGCCATCGGCCGCTGCCGGCGGTCTCACCATCTACGCGGCATCCTCGTTGAAGGCCGTGCTCGCCCAGGCCCAGACGACGTACCAGGCTGCCAACCCGGGCACCACGCTGACGATCTCGACCGATTCTTCGTCCGCCCTCGAGACCCAGATCGAACAGGGTGCTCCCGCCGACGTCTTCCTCTCTGCCGACACCACGAACCCGCAGAAGCTTGTCGACAAGGGCCTGACCACCGGCGCGCTGACCAAGTTCGCGGGCAACCTCCTGACGATCATCGCGCCGACCGCGAACACCGCCGGCATCCAGACGCCGGCCGACCTCGCCAAATCGGGCGTCAAGGTCATCGCCGCCGGCGACACGGTGCCCATCACCAAGTACGCCACGCAGCTCGTGACCAACCTCGCTGCCCAGACCGGCTACCCGGCCGGCTTCGCGACGAGCTACACGGCGAATATCGTGTCCAAGGAGGACAACGTCGCCGCTGTCGTGGCAAAGATCGAACTCGGCGAGGGTGACGCCGCCATCGTCTACGTGACCGATGCGAAGACCTCGACCAAGGTCACGACAATCGACGTGCCGACCGCCGCGAACGTCCCCGCGACCTACTCGGGCGTGGTCATCAAGGCGTCCTCTCAAGCGGCCGCGGCCCAGGCGTTCCTGACCTGGTTCGCCGGACCGGCCGGCCAGGCCATCCTCGCCTCGTTCGGGTTCCTGCCGCCGCCCTCCTGATGGTCGCGATTCCGGCGGCTCGGGCTTTCGGCGAACGCGGCGTCATCGCGCTCGCCGGCCTGGCGGCGCTGTTCCTCGGCCTGCCGGTGGCGTTGCTCGTCGTCCGCGCCGTCGTCGACGGGTCGCTCGCCAACGCGCTCGGCGCTCGCGTGGTCCTCGATGCGCTCAGCCTGAGCCTGGTCACGACGGCGATCAGCCTGGCCATCACGGTCGCCTTTGGCTTGCCGCTCGCCATCCTCCTGGCTCGCCGGCGATTCCGGGGCTCGGGACTGCTCGAGGCGATCATCGACCTGCCCATCGTCCTGCCGCCGTCGGTCGCCGGGCTCGCCCTCCTGCTCGCGCTCGGGCGTCGCGGGTTCTTCGGTGGGTCGCTCGATGCGGTCGGCCTGGAGATCCCGTTCACGACGCTCGCCGTGATCCTGGCCCAGACGTTCGTCTCTGCGCCGTTCTTCATCCTCTCGGCGCGGACGGGCATCGCGAGCGTCGATCGCGACCTGGAGGACGCGGCGCGCGTGGATGGGGCGACGGAGGCGCAGCTCTTCCGACGCATCACCGTCCCGCTGGCGAGTTCGGCGCTCGCGGCCGGCTTGGTCATGAGTTGGGCGCGGGCGCTCGGCGAGTTTGGGGCGACCATCATGTTCGCGGGCAATGTCGAGGGCCGGACGCAGACGCTGCCGCTCGTCGTCTACAGCGAATTCCAGGGCGGCGATCTCGACGGCTCGATCGCGGCGGCCTCGATCCTTGTCCTCGCGGCGCTGGGCGTGCTGATCGCGGTCCGGACCTTCCACTGGGGAGACGCGCTGGAGCGCCGCTTCCGGTAGCCGATCCGCCCGAGGCGGTTGCCGCCGAACGTATCAGCGTTTCTTGGCGATCTTCGGAGTCATCGTCGCCGTGTGCTCGAGTGCACGTGCGACCCAACGTAGCCACCCATCGGTCGCTCGGCCGGCCCGAACGGTCCGGCTCCGTCCATGGCGGCCAGGACCGCGGCATCGGCTGGCGCCAACCGAACGCCGACGTCCGCTCCGAACAGCCCCATGAACATGTTGCCGTTCACGAACGCGGCCATGTTCCCGAACATCGGCTTGATCTCGACGCGCGGATCGTCGGGCACGATCGAGCGGAAGTACGCCTTGTCCGCATCCGACGGCTTCGGGATCTGCATGGTCGAGGCTCCTCCGGCGTTGACAGCGTCGACAGCGTGGTCGAGTCTGGTGAGCGTGGCAAGTGGTCAGAGTCTGCCGCCCGTCCTCTTTGGCTCGAGCGTCGAGTTGCACCCGCTCGCGCCGGAGCATGTCACCGAACTCGTGCACATCCGGCGCACGCCCGAGGTCAGGGCCCGGTGGTTCGACGTCGACCAAGACCTGGCCGCGGGCTGGCCATTCGATGATCCGGAAACCGTCTGTTTCGCGGTCATGGTCGAGGGCCGAGTGGCGGGCATGATCCAGTACGACGAGGAGAACGAGCCGCACTACCGGCACGCGAGTATCGACATCTTCCTGGACCCGGCCGTCCACGGCCGCGGCCACGGGCGCGATGCGGTGCGCACGCTCGCCCGTCACCTCATCCGGGAGCGCGGGCACGACCGCATCATCATCGATCCGGCGGCCGACAACGCGGCGGCGATCCGCGCCTACGCGGCGGTCGGCTTCCAGCCGGTCGGCGTGATGCGCGAATACGAGCGGGACGCCGACGGCCAGGGCTGGCACGATGGATTGCTGATGGACCTGCTGGCGAAGGACTTCGAGACGGCCGACTGATCAAGACGGTGATTGGTCGGCTACTCACGCTCCGCTTGGAGTTCCGTGGCCGGGCAGGTTTGGAGGAACGCCGTGATGGCCGTCTCCTCTGAGAGGTCGACCGTCAGGTCCCAGCGCACCTTGATCACCAGCCAGTCGTCGAGGTAGTCACACCAGAACGTCTGGAGCGGCGGCATCCACTGAGCAGGGTCGCGATCCCCCTTGGAGCGATTGGAGGTGGCCGACACCGCTCTCAGCGTCCGCGGATCGCCGAGGTCATTCGCGTAGGACTCGCGTCGCGCCGGGTCCCAGCCGTAGGCACCCGACGCCCACGCCTCCTCGAGCGGAACGACGTGGTCGATGTCGAAGGTCGAGGCGTTGGTCGTCGTCACGCCGTCATAGGCCGAGATCCACGTGCCGCCGATCAGCGCGCACCTTGCCCCGACCGTCACCGGGGTAACCGACTCCGAGATGAGGACCTCGTGTCGCGTGTCGCACCCATTCCCGTCGGCATCGATCCAGAGTCGGAACAGCTGGCGTTCATACCCGGCCGGCTGCGGCGCCGAAACGGTCAGGTCGAGGAGCAACTCGTCGGGTGTGCCGCTCACCTCCGAGCCGGGCGATGGTGACGACCCCGCACTGGAGGTGGGCGAACCAGCGGACGGGCTCGGGGTGGCGGTCGCGGCCGGGGTCGCGCTGACGCTTGCGCTTGCGGCCGCCGTCGGAGCGGCGCTGGCGACCAGCGACGTTGGCGATGGCGTCGGCGTTGGCGTGAGCGATGGCGCCGGACCAGCGCACGCGACGCTCAACGCGACGAGCAACAGCGCGGCGGCCCTAGGATGTCCCTTGGCCACGCGCCGTCCTCATCAGGCCCGCATCCTACTCTCGGCCAATAGAGGTACGGTATGCTCGCCGCCGCTCACGGAGCGGGGCAAGACCCTAGTCCACGGTGGAGGACGGTAGGTGATCGACCGGAACACGCCGTCCGATCCGCGCCTGCGCGAGCGCCGAGGGGATCTGGTCGGTCTCAACGCCGTCCTCTTCGCGATCGTGCTCTTCGCCGCGGTCGGCGCGGTCGGCTGGTTCGTCATCAAGTCTGTGCCGGCGGGGACGGCGCCGTCCCCCAGCCCGACGGCGGTGGCGCAACGCCCGACCCCATCGGCCAGCCCCACACCAAGCCCCAGCCCATCGACGACGCCGGTCGAGCCGACATCGAGCCCGAGTTCCAGCCCCTCTCCGTCCCCGACCGGCTCGAACCCCCCGACCATCACCGCCGCGCTCGGCACGACCGAGCCGTACATGGTCGGTGGTCAGCAGGTGGGGACCGTGACGGCCTTGTCGATCTCGTACACCGACACCGTTGCAAAGCACCCGGCCCCGAACGGCCAACGCTGGGCCGTCGTGAAGGTGCAGTACTCGGCGACTGCCGAGTTGAAATACGACGCGTTCGACTGGGAGGTCAGGGACAGGAGCGGCCAACGCCACGATTGGGCCGGCTACGACCCGACTCCCGCGCTGGGCTCGGCGATGACCCTGAAGGCCGGCCACCAGGTCACGGGTTACGTCAGCTTCAAGGTGCCTGCCACCACTCCGGTTCGGTCGATCATCCTCCGTTCGTCGGACCTCAAGGACCTGATCGTCTTCCAGGTCCCGTAGCCAGGATCGCGTCGAGGGCCGCGCGAGAAGGCATGCCCTCGCGCGCGCCCGCGATGCCGATGGAGAGCGCCGCTGCCGCCAGAGCTGTCCGGACGGCCGGTGGCAACGGATCGCCGCGCGCCAGCTCGGCGGCGAGGACGCCGCAGACAGTGTCGCCAGCGCCGGTCGTGTCGACGGCATCGACCGGGTAGGCCGGGAGGCGGGTGGGCGGGCGGCCGGTCGGGTCCGCGCCGGTCGGGTCCGCGCCGGCCGGATCCGGTTCGGCGATGAGGGCTCCGTCACGACCCAGCGTGACGACGACGGGCCGGTCGCTGCGCGCAGCGAGCAACCGTGCCGCCTCGGCGGGCGTGTCGGCGGAGCCCACGAGGAGCGCCTCGTCCTCGTTCATGACCAGCAGCGGATGGGCGTCCAGGATCGGGATCGCGAGCGCGCGTGCCGGGGCCGGGTTGACGACCAGCCGAAGGCCGAGTCGCTCCGCGAGCCCAGCCGCCTCGATGAGCGGCGCGTCGGGGATCTCGAGGTCGAGCAACATCACGCCGAGACGACGCTTGCCAGACAGGAGTGCCTGGCGGACCCACGCCGCGTCAAGGGCGGCGTTGGCGCCGGAAGCGACCGCGATCTGGTTCTCGCCGGAGTCGTCGACGACGATGAGCGCCACGCCCGTGGAGACGCCCGGCACGACCGCGACACCGGACACGTCGATGCCTTCGGCGACCAGCGATGCCCGCTCGTCCGCGCCGAGTTCGTCGTCACCGATCGCCCCGATGAATCGCACCTCCGCTCCGACTCGCGCCGCCGCGACCGCCTGATTGGCGCCTTTGCCGCCGTGATGGCGGGCGAACGTGCCGCCGGTGACGGTCTCGCCGGCTTTCGGCAGGTGGCGTCCTCGGACGACGAGGTCGACATTGATCGAGCCCACGACCACCACCAGTGGCCGTCCCGGCGCCTCGGCCATGATCGCCAGCCTCAGCCGGGAGCCTGGTAGACGATGGTCAGGTGCAGTTCGGTCGAGCGGTCGTCGCCGATCCGGAACGTCAGGTCGTTCGAGCCATCGCCAAGCTGGACGCTCATCATCCAGATGCTGTCGTCGCGCGTGATCGTGTGGTCGTCGAACCACATCGGGATGTCGCGGGTGATGGTCGAGCCCGGCGGCGCGTTCCCGATGACATTGATGACCCGCGTCGAGATGGTGTCGTGGTCCTTCGGAAAGACGATGCTCAGGCCGGCGACAGGCGAGACCGTGGGCTCCGGCGTTGGCTCGATGGTAGGCTCCGGCGTGGGCTCGATCGAAGTCGTCGGCTCCACCGTTGGTTGATCCGTTTGCACGACCGTCGGCCGAAGCGTTGGCCCGGGCGTCTGCGTCGGGCTCGGGGCCAATGCCGCCGTCACCGGGCCGGGTGCCGCACCAAGGCCGAGCAACCAGGTCACCGCCACCGTCGTGACCACGAGCGCCACCACGATCACGGCCCAACCCATGCGCGGATCGCGCGGTGGAGGGGAGCGCCGAAGCGAACCCCGGTCGACGACGCCGGTGTGGCGCTGTTCGTCGTGTAGCGACATGGCGTCCGCACGATACGCGGCATCCACGGAAGGTGCCATCGCCGCGTCGTAGACTCGCCGCAATGCCCACACCTGACCGTCTGCCCGCCCGCGACACTTTGCCGATTCGTCCGTTCGGTTCGTGGCCGTCGCCCATCTCGGTCGAGATGGTGGTCGCCGGATCACTGTCGCTGCGTGAGGTGTGGCTGGACGGAGCCGATACCTACTGGATCGAGGTGCGACCGGACGAGGGCGGGCGCTCGGTGGTCGTGCGCCGCGATCCGGACGGCACGATCCGCGACGTCACGCCGCCCGGCTTCAACGCGCGAACGATGGTCCACGAATACGGCGGCGCCGCGTACACGGTCGATGGCGGGACGGTCATCTTTTCCAACAAGGACGACGGTCGGCTCTATCGGCAGGCTCGCGGCGCACAGCCTGAGCCGCTCACGGCCGAGGGACCGCTCCGCTACGCCGACCTGCGCGTGGACCGCGCTGGCGGTCGCGTCCTGTGCGTGCGCGAGGATCACCGCGAGGGCGATCGCGAAGCCGTCAACGCGATCGTGTCGGTGAACTTGAAGGATGGCGCGACGACGGTGCTCGTTCACGGGGCCGACTTCTACAGCCACCCACGTCTGGACCCTTCGGGCCGGCATCTGGCCTGGATGACCTGGGACCACCCGAACATGCCGTGGG
>PNAP01000061.1 GCA_003169735.1 Chloroflexota bacterium
GCGCGCCGAGGCGGTCGCCAAGATGGCACCGCTCATCAAGGCCCGTGACGAGCACCGCCCCATCCCCGACCAACGCCAGAAGCTCGGACCGTTCCTCCGCCACTGGCTCGATGAGACAGCGAAGCCGACGCTCCGCCACTCGACCTACTCGAGCTACGACGACATCGTCCGGCTGCACCTCATCCCGGGACTCGGCCGCATCGCCCTCGCCAAGCTCGCGCCGGCCGACGTGCAGTCGTTCCTGAACGCCAAGTCCAGGAGCGGTCTCTCACCACGCCGCGTCCAGTACCTCCACGCCGTATTGCGCAAGGCGCTCGGGACGGCCGAGAAGTGGGGCCTCGTGTCACGCAACGTGGCCAAGCTCGTCGACACGCCGCGGGTGCCCAGACATGAGATCCGACCGCTCACCCCCGAGCAGGCACGCCAGCTGCTAGATGCCTCGGCCGATGACCGCTATCTCGCCTTGTATGTGACCGCTCTCGCCACCGGGCTCCGCCAAGGTGAGCTGCTGGCACTGCGATGGGAGGACATCGACCTCGAGACGCGGGTGCTGTCCGTCCGGCACACCCTCGCCCGGGTCGACAGCAAGCTGGTGCTGCTCGAACCCAAGACCGACCGCAGCCGCCGAACCGTGGCACTCCCCGAAGTGGTGATGACGGCGCTGCGCGCCCATCGCACCCGCCAGCGCATGGACCATCTGGCGGCCGGACCGCGCTGGCAGGAGACCGGGTACGTCTTCACCACCACCATCGGCACGCCCATCGAGGCAGCGGTGGTGACGCGGGCGTTCCAGCGAGCGCTCGTCCGGGCCGGTCTGCCCCGCTGCCGCTTCCACGATCTGCGCCATGCCGCGGCGACGTTCCTGCTCGGTCAGGGCTTCACCCTCGAGGACGTCAAGAACCTGTTAGGACACAGCTCCATCGTGCTGACCTCGAACACCTACGGGCATGTCCTCGAGCGACGTCAGCAGCAGGTCGCGATGGGCATGGACGCGGTGCTGGGAAGGTAAGGGCCCTGTCGCGGTCCCGCGGGGGTGGTTGATCCATGCGGCGAGCGGTCAGCGCGCTCCGTCGTCGGCATCGCTGCCGTGCAGCTGGGCCTTGGCGGCGAGGGCACGTTCGCGGAATGCGCGCTGGCCATGGCGATAGCGTTCCCGGTCGTTGCAGAACGCCAGCCGGCGTGCGTCGAGGGTCAGGAACGGCTGTCCGCACTCGCGACACAGAGCTGCCGCGCGCGAGCCCTCGGTCACGCGCAGATGACCTTCGAGCAGCTGGAGGTAGACCGGTGCCAGTAGCGACGACCAGGCGCGCCGCTGGCGCAGCTCGTACGGGCCGCGCCAGTCGATCGTCTCCTCCCCGGTTTCCGATGTCGCCACCTCGCCGAAGCCGCGCGGCACGATATCGACGACCACGCTCTCGCCGATGGCCCGCCGGACATACGGCGCGAGCAGTCGGCGCTGGATGGCGGCCAGTCCCCACCAATCGTCGACGGTGATGTCCGAGGCGCGCCGTCGCTCCGCCCACTCGGGCCAGAAGGGCAACCAGTCGAGCTCCCACACGGCGCTCGGGATCCAGACCATCGGCAGACCCTCGGCCTGCAGCCGCTGCCAGGTCCGGCGCGTCGCGGGCGACCAGGCGGCGATGGCCGCGGCGGTCGTGCCGACCGGCAGATCCGGCTCGAACGACCAGGCCGGTCCGAAGACATCGCCGCGCCGTCCGCGCACCCGTGGCAGTGGCCGAAGATGCACCTCCTCATCGGTCGTGCCACCGAGGAAGGTCAGCTCCTCGGGACCGTCGAGCAGCAGCTCGCACCAGCGCCGATCCCATGCCCCATCGGCGGCCTCAGTGACCGCCGGAACGCGCAGCTCGAGATTGTCGGAGAGGTGCACGAGCGTCTCGAGATGCCAGCGCACGTTGGCCTGCTGGCGCTCGATATCGACCAGCAGGTCACTCGTCGTGCGCCAGGCGAGTGGCCGATCGTGGGTCTCGAAGCCCTCGTCCGGGAAGAAGTGCTGCAGGTCGAGCGTGCCGTGCCGCTCGAGCCAGCGCACCGAAGCGCGATGGCTCGTGCCGAGGTCGACCCGGGCGAATGCCTCCGCGAGCAGGAGATCCTCCTCGGTGCGGGCGAAGGGGTCAGCGGTGTGGCCGGTGAAGGAGGCGAAGAAGTCGAGCGACTCGGGATGGTCGAGCGACCGGAGACCCGCCTTTAGATGGGACGGCAGCCGCAACCGGCCATCGCCGGCATGACGCGGTCGGAAGGTCATGAGCGTGGTGTCATCGGCGAAATCCTGCTAAGCACGTAGAACTCCCAAACGTTAGACTTGTGCCGCCATCATAAACGCCTAACAAGAGTCTGGCGTTGTGGACGATGCGAGGCATCGTCCGTGATAGGCGACGCTGAGGAGGACCTCATGTCCCGCTCACGGTCGGGCGCTCGCGCCCGAGGCCCAATCCGCACTGGTAGGTGGCCGTGACCCAGGCCCTTACCGGCCACCAGGTCGAGCAGGTCGCTCTCGACGATCTCCGACCAGACCTCAGTAACCCTCGGCGCATCGCCGAGCACGAACTCGACGCGCTCACTCGCTCCATCCGCAACTTCGGCTTCGTCCAGCCCATCCTCGCCCGACGCGAAGACCACACCATCATCGGCGGCCATCAACGACTGGTGGCGGCCCGCCGGATCGGCCTCACGACCGCGCCGGTCATCTTCTTGGACATCAGCGACGAACAGGCCAGACTGCTCAATCTCGCCCTCAACAAGATCTCCGGCGAGTTCGACGACGAGCTCTTGGCTCGTCTCTTGGCCGAACTTAAGGAGAACACCGAACTCGACCTGACGTTGTCGGGTTTCGACGATTCCGAACTCAAAGAGCTGCTCCGCTCGCTCGATGCGCGCGAGAAGCTCGACCGGGTCGAGGACTTCGACCTCGACGCCGCCTTCGAGGAAGCGACCCGGCAACCCCGCAGCAAGGTCGGTGATATCTGGCAGCTGGGTGAACACCGCCTGGCCTGCGGCGATGCCACCGACCCGAGCGTCGTCGAGCGGCTGCTCGATGGCGCCAAGCCCAAGCTGTTATCCACTGACCCGCCCTACGGCGTGTCGCTCGACCCGACCTGGCGCGACGGCGTCCACAACGAGCTTGGCCCCGCCGAGAAGCCGTACATGCGGACGGCCGGACACACGAACACGAGCATGTCGGGCGACACCCGCGTCGACTGGTCGGACGCATTCGCCCTGGTCCCGTCCATCACCGTCGGCTACGTCTGGCATGCCGGGGTGCATGCCGACGAGGTCGCTGCCGGCTTGAAGCGTATCGGCTTCGAGATCGTCAGCCAGATCATCTGGGACAAGGGCCTCTTCGCGATGGGCCGGAGCTGGTACCACTGGGGCCACGAGCCCTGCTGGGCCATCCGGCGCACCGGTGCCAAGGTCTCGTTCCTGGGTGAACGGGACCAGTCGACCATCTGGCGGGTGCCCTCGCCCAAGATGATCATGGGCGGCTCCAGGGAACGGAAGTTCGACCACCCGGCCCAGAAGCCGGCGTTGTTGTCCGAGATCCCCATCAAGAACCACTTGAAGTCCGGCGAATCCGTCTACGACCCCTTCCTCGGCAGCGGCACGACGCTCATCGCCGCCGAACGTCTTTCTCGCACCGCTTACGCCATCGAACTCGATCCACGGTATGTCGATGTCGCCCTGACGCGCTTCGAACGCTTCAGCGGTACCACCGCGGTGCGCATCGATGACTGAGCCGCAGGGACTCCCGGAACCGGATCCATCGTGGCTCGCCCATCGTCCCGATGCCGAGCTGGCCGCATTCACTATCCGCAGCCGACGGCGCGACCCATGCGCCGAGCGACTGCGCATGGATCGCCTCCGACGCCTCACCTTGGCCGAGCAGGCGACCATCTCGACGATGCAGCAGGACGCCGTGATCGGCGCCCTCGACCGCGTGCTCGGCGGCATCGGCATTACCGCCGAGCAGCGCGGGCAGGCACGTTCGATGCTCTCGGCCGAGTTCGCCAAGCTCAGCGTCGAGGACCTGCCCTAAGCGCTTCCCGTCCATTGAATCGAACCCACATACACCACCAAGGAGACCCAGCGATGCGAAAGATCTGCACCTTCCGGATGGACGACGGACGACCCTGCCGGATGCCGCCCCGTCATGGCCGGCCGTTCTGCTGGACCCACGACCCCGAGAACGCCGAGGCGGCCGCCGAGGCGCGCCGTCTCGGTGGTATGCGCCGTCGACGAGAGCGCTCGTATGGCGCCGCCTTCGCGTTCGAGGGTATCGATTCGGTCAGCGCCATCAAGCGCCTGGTCGAGATCGCCATCACCGACGCGTTCATGTTGGAGAACTCGGTCGCTCGCTGTCGCATCCTCATCGCCGGCGCGGGCATCGCCGCCAAGCTGCTCGAACACGGCGATCACGAGGAGCGCATCGCGGCCCTCGAGGCAGCCGTCGGCGGACCGTCCGAGACGACACCGACCATCGCCTTCCCCGACCCGGATGAGACCGATGAGACCGACGAGACCGACGAGGAGGCGGCATGAGCACCGCCACGCGCCTCAGCAGGATCGAAGGCTCGCTCGGGCCGAAGGCCGCGGTGCTGCGCTGGCTCGACGACGCCCATCGACACGGCAGCCTTCCGGCGTATGCCGCCTGGCTCGTCGGGCAACCGCTGTCGAAAGCACCGTTGGTCTCCATCCCGCAACTCGTCGAGAAAGGCATCCGAGCAGCGATGCGCGGCCAGAAGGGTGAACTCGTCAACCCGGCCATCAACATCGCCATCGGCGATGCCTTCTTCCGCATCGAACTCGTGTTCATCGTCAACCGCACGGCCGAGGACACGCTACGGGTCGACGGCCCCCGTTACCACGCCCTCGGCTGGCAGTTGCGCTCACTGTCAGCCGAAGCCGAACGGGTCGCGCCAGGTCGTCGTCGGCCCGGCACCATCACGGCAGGCATCGCGGCCTGGCGTGCGGAGGTGACCGGACTCCAGTTCCGGCTGGCCGTCCTCGAGGCGGCAGTACGCCGCCTCGAGGTCGACTACCTCGGTCGCCACGCGCTGCTCTTCCCCGAGACGGCGCAGGCGCTGACCGACCTGGCGGCGGCGGTGACGACGCTGCTGCGGTCGGCCGACGATCTTCGATCAGGCGGCCCTCGACGTCACCGATCGTCATCAGGCGATGGCAGGCTGACCCGCGCCGAGCGGGACGACATCGACAAGCTGGCATCGGACCTCATCGTGCGTCTGCTCGCTGAGGTCCGTGCCCGCACCGCTGACGACCTGCTCGATGTCGTCAGCGCCCAGGCCATCACGGCGACGTTGATGGCCTCCGAACTGTCGGCATGATCGCGCCGAGGATGACCATCGGTGTCTTGCCGGTGTCACCTCCGGCCATCGCGCCGAGCGTGACCCGACTGACCATCGTTACCTCTGGTCATCGATCGCTTGCTGGTAACCGGCGAGGGGCGGCGACGAGCGCCGCCTCGCGCCGTAATCTGGCCGCATCCGTTGGCCGTGGCTGTCTCCGTGGCTGTCAACGCGACAGCCACGGCCGGCATGACAGCCCGGCGAGAAGCATCCCCCGCGTGGAAAGCTGGTGAGCCGGGTGGTGTCAGAGTCCAGGACATAGGCGACAGG
>PNAP01000079.1 GCA_003169735.1 Chloroflexota bacterium
GGGAAGTTGAACGGGCTGATGATGCCCCACACGCCGTACGGCTTGAGGACCGAGCGGGTGTGCACGGCCGCGTCGCCGAGGTTGCCCATCGGGTGGTCGAAGCCGCCGTTCTGCTCGACCATGTCGCACGACCAGCGGATCAGGTCGGCCGTCTCCTCGACATCGCCGAGTGCCTCGAGCCGGTTCTTGCCGACCTCGATGGCGAGCAGCGCCCCGAAGAGCATCTGGCGCTCGCTGATGACGTCGGCCACGCGGCGCAGGGTCGCCACCCGCTCTTGCCACGGCCGGTGGGACCAGGCGGGGAATGCCGCCCGTGCCGCCGCGACCGCATCCTGGACATCGGCCCGCGTGCCCTTGGCGAACGTGCCCACGAGCGACCCGTCGACCGGCGATCGCTTCTCGAACGTGCCGTCGCCATCGCGCTCCTCGCCACCGACGAAGTTGCGGTGGTACTGGCCGAGCATCGCGCGAGCCTCGGCGAGGCCCTCATCGAAGCGAGCGTGGAGCTCGGCGTTGTCGTTGCGGAGCGTGGCGTAGGTGATCTTGAGACGCGGCGAAGCGGCGGTATCGGTCATCGAAAGGGCCCTCGGATGGGTGGTGGCGGAGCCGGTCCAGTCTACCCGACGACTATGCCGTCCCGACCGAGCGGAAGCAGTCCGAGCAGTAGACCGGCTTGTCCTGGCGCGGCTTGAACGGCACCTGTGCGGCGTTGCCGCACTTGGAGCAGATGACCGCGAAGTACTCGCGCGCCGGCCGGTAGTCGCCGCGCTCGTAGCCGCGCGGTCCGCCGATGTCCCGAACGTCGATGCCGCTGGCGTCGCGGACCGAGCGGCGGGTCGCCCGGCAACTGGTACAGCGCTTGGGATCGGAGGCAAAGCCCTTCTGCACATAGAACTCCTGGTCGGCGGCCGAGTGGACGAACTCGATGCCGCAGTCCAGACAGGTCACGTTTCGATCGACGTACGACACCGGATCTTGCCTCCCCTGGAGTAGCCCGAAACAACGTCCACCCTGGCGCAGACCCGCCCTCGGGACACGGCGAAACCGAGTGCGTGGCGGGGCGGATGCCGGGCGCCGCGCGTCCCAGGTGCTCTGCCGAGGTCCCTGTCTGGGGCGCACCGGATGCTGACCGCAGGTTACCACCGGTCGCCGCTTGGGGTGCCCGGGGAGTAGTCCCGACCGCCCATCGGCCCGCACGGGTGTCACAATCGAGACGACACGGCGCCGCCCGTTCCCGGAGGAGAGCCCTCGACGATGCTTCGCCTGCTGCACATGGCCGATGTCCACCTCGGGGCGCGACATGGCGACCTTGGCGAGGCTGCGGCCAAGCAGCGCGAACGCCAGTTCGCGGCCTATTCGCGAGCCATCGACGTGGCCATCGAGAAGCGCGTCGATGTCGTCCTCATCTGCGGCGACCTGTTCGATTCCAACGCGCAGCCGCGTCGCTCGGTGGAGCGCGCGGTCGGCGAGTTGAAGCGCCTGGCCGATCGCAACATCCGGTCCGTGCTCATCCCGGGCACGCACGACGGCTATGACGCGAACTCCATCTACCGGGCATTCGACCTGCGGCAGATGGCCGGCCTGGCGTCCGACTCGAGCCTGCTGACGGTGCTCACGCCGGATCAGCCGGACGTCGTCTTCACCGACCTCGACCTGGTCGTCTACGGGCGCGTATTCGCCACCAAGACCCAGCCGCGCAGCCCGCTCGAAGGCTTCGACAGCTCCATCGAGCGGCGGGCGCGCTATCGGGTCGGCATGATCCATGGGTCGCTCCGGCTCGAGGGCCGCGTCGAGAATGACGATGTCCTCTTCACCACCGAGGAGGTCGCGGCGAGCGGCCTGCACTACCTGGCGCTCGGCCACTGGCACTCATTCCGACAGGGGCATGCGGGCGCGACGACCTGGGCATATGCCGGCGCGCCGGAGCCGGTCGCGGTCGACCAGGACGGCGCTGGCCAGGTCGTGCTGTTGACCATCGAGGATCGCGACGGGCGGCCGACGGTGCAGGTGGAGGCCGTCCCGGTCGGACGGACGCGCTTCCGCCACCTCGACGTGGACGCCGCGGGGCTGGCCTCCCAGGACGACCTGTGCCGCCGCCTGATGGAGTCGCCCGACGCGGATGTCGTCCTTGATGTGCGGCTCATCGGCGTGGCGCCGGAGTCGCTCGATCTCAACCTCGAAGAGGTCGAGCGGCAGGTGCGGCCGGCGTATTTCGGATTCCGCGTGCGCGATGATTCGGTCGCCGCGCTGCCGGAGGGGCCCCTCGCGCCGGCGGGCACCATCGCTGGCGTCTTGACACGAGACCTCCAGGCGCGCGTCGCGGCTGCGGAGGAGAGCGGCGCGACCGCTGATGCCGCCGAGCTGCGCGAGGCCCTCCACCTGCTGCACGTCCTGCTCGACGATCCCAAGCGCGTGACGCTGGCCTGATGCGCATCACGCGCCTGCGGTTGACCTATCTCAAGCGCCACGCCGCGCTGGACATCGAGTTCGCCGCCGGCCTGACGGTCATCCGCGGACCCAACGAGGCGGGCAAGTCGACGGTCCAGAAGGGCATCGAGATGGCGCTCTTCCGGCGGCCGACCTCCCTGGCACAGGAGATGGACTCGGTCAAGCCGTGGGCCAAGCCGGATGCCGTGCCGACGGTCGAGCTCGATTTCGAGTCGGATGGCGTGGTCGGGTCGGTGACCAAGACGTTCGCCGGCGCCAAGGGCACCGCGCGACTGCAACTCGGTTCGGAGGTCGTGACCGACCCTACGCTCATCGAGAAGCGGTTGGCCGAGGTCACCGGGCTGCCGACGGAGAAGTTCTTCCGCTCGACCGCCTGCATCCGCCACCAGGAGCTGGCCGACCTCGACCGTGATGAGGGCGCCCTTCGCGATCGACTCCAGCAGTCGATGACCGGTGCCGACGGTGGCACGTTCGCCGCCCGGCGCAAGCTGACGGAGGCCATCGCGCGGTATCGCGCCGAGGGCCCCAAGAACCCTGGGCCGCTCAAGGCGACGCGCGACGACATCGTGAGGCTGACCGTGGACGTGCAGCGCGGCCAGACCGAGTTGGCGACGCTGGAACGGGACCGGAGCGCCCTGGCCATCGCCCGGGCCGACCGCGAGACGCTCGATCGGCACCTCGCGGAGGCCCAGACGGCGCTCGATCTCGCTGAGCGAGCCGTGGCCGCGCGCGATCGGCTGGTCAAGTCGGAGGCTGACTACTCGCGCTATAAGCGTGCTTCGGAGCTGCGCGAGCAGATCGAGCGGCTGGAGGCGTCGCATCCCTCGACGATCCCGCTGGCCGATCTGCGAAGTGGCGTGGAGCGCCTCCGGTCGATGGAGTACGACATCTCCGAGCGACGGGCCGAGCTGGCCAGTCAGCCCGACCCCGCCGAGTCGCTGGCGCTGGCCGATCGGCCTCCGCAGTGGCGGATCTGGGTCGTCATCGCGGTCGTGGCGGTTGTGGCGTCAGGCGGGGCGGTCGCGCTGGTCAGCGGCACGGCGGGCGTCGCGGCGGGTGGCGTGCTGGCGCTCGTCACCGTCGTCTGCCTCGGGATCGCCGCATTCCGCTTCCGCGGCGCAGGCAGCGTCCGAGCTGCCAACGAAGCCCGGGCCATCGAGATCAGCACACGATCGGCGGGACGCGCCGACCTCGAGGACGGGTTGCGCGACGTGGAGCGGCAACGCGATCACGCGCTGGTGACCCTGGGCATGGCTGACCTCGCCGCGGCGGAGGACCGCCTCGGCCAGGAGACCTCGCATGCTGCCGAGATCGACAAGGCGCAGGCCGAGTACCGCGGCCTGCTGGGAGATTCGCCCGAGGAGTGGGAGGACGTCATCGCGCTGCGCGACCGGAGCGCCGCCGTCGCCGACGAGGCACGCCACGCGCTGGCGGGCATGGGCGCGGTCGGCTCGGATCCTGATCGGCAACGCCAACGCGCCGACGGCGAACTGAAGACGGTGCGGGGGGATCGTGAACGTGCATTCGCCCAGGAAGCGGCAGCGGGCGCGCGTGTGGACAGCAACACGGTCGACGCCGAGGAGGTCGCCGGGCTCGAGGAGCGGCTCGATGCGGCGAAGGAACGGCTCGCCTCGCTCGAACGGCGGATGCGCGTCTACCAGCTGGCGCTCGACTCCCTCGACGCGGCCGAACAGGCGACGATGAAGAAGGCGGCTCGCTACCTCGAACAGCGCATGGGCACGGACGTGGCGGCGATCACCGAAGGGCGGTACCGCCGCGTGCAGGTCGACGAGAACGAGTTGAGCTTCCGCGTCTTCTCCGTCGAGGCGGGCGATTGGGTCGCGGTGGGCGAACTGTCGCGCGGCACCCTGGATCAGATCTACCTCGCGGCGCGTCTCGGGTTGGTCCGCCAGGCGACGCAGGATCGTCGGCCGCCGCTCATCTTCGACGATCCGTTCGTGACCTTCGATGATGAACGGGCGCGGCGGGCGGTGACCCTGCTCAAGACGGTCGCCCAGGACTTCCAGGTGCTCTACCTGACCACCTCGGCGCGCTACGACACCATCGCTGATCGGCTCATCGAGCTGCCTCGGCCGATGGCGCGCGACGAGGAGGGCGACGCGGACGCCGTTTCCGCGCCGGCTGATTCGCTCTGGCCGACCGCTTCGGCTGATCCGACCTGAACCTCACCACCCCGATCCTGGCGCTGGTGTCGGCGCTGACCTATGGCGTCGCCGACTTCGCGGGCGGCTTCGCCACCAAGGTCGTCAGGGTCGCCGTCACGCTCTTCGCGACGCAATCGATCGGCCTCGTTATCGCCGTCGGGCTGGTGAGTGTCTCGAACCAGCCGATGCCCAGCACCGCCGCGCTTGCCTGGGCCGGGGCCGCGGGACTGAGCGGGATCGTCGGCATCGCCTTCTTCTACGTCGCCCTGGCGCGCGGGACGATGGGTTTCGTCGCGCCGGTCGCGGCGCTCATCGGTGCAGCGTTGCCGGCGCTCGTCGGGGTCGTCAACGGGCAGGCAGCGACGCCGATCCTCATCATCGGCATGGGCGTCGCGCTGACCTCGGTCGTCCTGATCAGCCTGCCCAGCCCCACCGGGGCCGGGCGTCGAGCCGATATCGGACGATCGACATCGTTGGCGGAGCTGGTGATGATCCTCGGCGCCGGGCTGGGTTTCGCCGGCTTCTACCTCAGCATCGACCAATCGAGCCTGGCCGGTGGCGATCCGGCCTGGCAACTGCTGCTGGTGCGGGTGGTCGGGCTGGCCATCGCATCGACGGTCGTCGCGACCCTCGTGGCGCGCGGCGCCCGAGGCAGTCTGCGGGTCCCGCTTGCCGTGTTGCCGCTCCTGCTCGTGACGGGAATCGGCGATATCGCCGGCAACGGCTTCTTCATCGCGGCGCGTGCGTCAGGCCCGGCCCCCGTGGCGGTCGTGCTTTCGTCGCTCTACCCGGTCGCGACCGTGCTCCTTGCCCGCGCCTTCCTGCACGAGCGACTCCATGGACTACGGCTCGTCGGCGTCGGTTTCGCCATCGCGGGTGTCGTGCTCATCGCGGCGGGCCAGGCGGCGAGCGTCTGACCCGAGGGGCGGCGCCCTACCCGCCGGGCCTGGCACTCCCCGACGAGACGCGCAGCGCCTCGAAGCCGCCGCCCTCCTTGGCGCGGACCTCGTAGCGCGGCTGGTCGTAGGTCGTCGGACCGGCCGTTCGATGACCGGTGCTGAGTTCGTAGCGCGACTGGTGCAGCGGGCACTCCACGCAGCCGTCGACGAGGAAGCCGTCGGAGAGCGTCCCGCCGGCGTGGGCGCACACGTCGTGGAGCGCGTGGATCGTGTCGCCCTGGCGGACGAGCACGAGCGACTGGGCGCCGGCCTTGGCCTTGGTGAGCACGCCTTCGCGCACCTCGGTCACATTCAGTGCCTGCCACGTGGCGTCACCCCAGAAGCGCCACGCGTGCCGATTGACCATGTTGCCGAGCGTGTAGGCGACCTCGCCACCGAGATAGCCGCCGATCGTGATCAGGCCGTATCCGACGAACTCGAGGACGATGGGCAAGGTCCGATCGACCGGGTTGCCGAGGCGCAGAAGGCCCGAAACGAGATAGACCAGCCCGGCCAGAAGCATCACGCTCAGGTGGACGGTGGCCACCATCCGCGCTCGTCCGTCCGTATCGGTGAAGTCGGCGAAGCCGGCCGCGACGGCGCCGACGAACGCCAGCAGACCGAACCAGAGGGCGATATCCGCCGCGTTCCGCACGTCGAGCAGATCGAAGACGACGACCATCGTGAACGAGCCGATGGCGACGTCGGTGATGACGGCATGCAGCGGATGGCCGAGCCACTTGCCGTTCAGGAAGTCCTTCAGGAAGCGCATCGGCTTGAAAAGGGCCGACAGCCAACGGTGATTAAGGTCGCCGAAGGGCCGCGCCCATCGCGCCTGAGCGTCGATCAACCGGGTCAAGAACCGTGACAGCATCGTCTTCCTCCCTGCATGCGACGGAGGCACTGTAGCCCGATACGTCGCTCCGGCAAAGGGAGCCAGCGGCTGGAGGCTAGTTCGTGTCGCCCTGGATGCCGAGTCCGGCGCGGCGCGCGATGGCGCTGACGCCGGTGGTCTCGACGATCATCTCGGCTTCGCCCGGGCCGACCCATTGGACGTGGTCGCGGTTGACGAGCAGTGTGTCCACGCGCCGTCTCTCGGTCCGCCCGGCCCGCATGAAGGTGATCGTCGCCTTGGTGAACGAGACGAGCGGTCTGGCGGTGTGGAATGTGCTCATCGGCGGCACGCCGGGTCGGTCATGGAGGTCACCGGTCACGCTGTACGGTCCGACCTGGGCGATCATGTCGTGGCGCACGGTGCGGATGCGGCGACCGGTCGGCCCGCGCGGTTCGAGGGCGACGGCGGCAACGAGATCGTCGCGCTCCAGCTCGAGTCGGGGAACCTTGACCATTCGGCCGTCATCCAGGCTCTGCAGCGTGGCATCGAGGACAACGAGGTGGAACTCCTGGTCCAGGAGGTCCTTGAGCCGGTCGGTGTCGAGATCGATCTCACCGTCGATGGTGCAATCGACCGCGTACCCGCTGAAGGCGATGCGCATAGGTGGAAGGTGGACCGTGCGTTGCTACCCTGCACCCACCCGAAAGTCCCACGTCGAACGGTGTTCCGACCGCGGGATCAGCCGGCCGGCGAAGATCGGCCGGTGGCCTCGAACCACGCGATGGTCGCGGCGACGCCGTCCGCGAGCTCGACGCGTGGCTGGTGGCCCAGCACCTCTGTGGCACGGCTGATATCGAGGCTGCTGTGCGCGATGTCGCCGGGACGTGCCGAGTGGTGCTCGATGCGCCCGGGCCGACGTCCCGCCCGGATGACCACGTCGGCGAGCTGCGCGACACTCGTCTGGCGACCCGAGCCGCCGTGGAAGACGCGGCCGGCGACGTCATCGCTCGGAGCATCCAGGACGCGGAGGACGAGCCGGACGATGTCGTCGACGTGGACGAAGTCGCGCGTCTGCTGGCCGTCGCCGTAGACGATCAGTGGATCGCCACCGAGGAGATGTCGGATGAACGCCGGGATCACGCTGGATTTGTGCCACGAATATGGTCCATAGGCGTTGGCGAAACGGACGCTCGTGGTGACCATCCCGTGCGTGGCGTGATAGGCGAGCAGGTACGCTTCCGCGGCCGCCTTGGCCGCGCCGTACGGTACCGCGGGCGCCGGCACGTCCGCCTCGCGCGCGGGCATCTCCGACGGCCCGAGGACAGCGCTCGACGAGGCGAGGATGAAGCGCGGCGACCCGGCCGCTCGGGCCGCCTCGAGCAGCCGGACCGTGCCTTCGACGTTGTCGCGCAAGTCGCTCAGTGGCTGCTCGATGGACGTGGCGATGACCGTCTGCGCGGCGAGGTGGATGACGCCATCGATACCTTGCAGGGCGACCCCGAGGTCGGTCGTCAGCAGGTCGTCGGGGATGACCTCGGCAGCCGTGCCGGCGATCGCGTCGAAGCCGGCCGCGCGTCCATCGTCGAGGATCCGGACCTGGTCGCCGCGCGCCTCCAGGGCACGGACCATCGACGCACCGATGAAACCCGCACCGCCGGTCACGAGGATCCGCGGTGCCCCGTTCCCCATCAGCCGAGGCTTGAGGCGCTATCGCGATCGAGCAGCCATGTCGCGCTGGGCAGAAGCGCCTGACAAGCCGGTGGGGGCGACCCGCCACTATCCCCGTGAAGGACACGAGCGACGACCTCGGCCTTGGCGGGGCCGGGGACCATCACCAGGATCCGGCCGGCGCCGCCCAGGACGCGCGTTGCCAGGGTGATCCGTGCCAGGTGCGGCGCCACCTCCGTCGGCGCAGGCACGGCCAGGACTGCGGGAGCATCGGCCGCCAGCGCGGCGCTGCCCGGGAACGCCGACAGGATGTGCCCATCAGTGCCGAGGCCGAGGAGGATCAGGTCCAGGGCAGGCAGGCCCTCGGCCGTATGGGGAACGCTGGTTCGCAGCATCTCGGCGTAGCGCTCCGCAGCCCAGGCGGGCTCCCTGTCGTGCGCGATGGCCTCCTCGCATGGCACGGGATGCACGTTGGCAGATGGGATGGGCAGCGCGCCTGAGTGGTCGATCTGCTCGTCGAGCCCGGATTCGAAAAGGATGCGGATGGCCAGGCCGGCGTTGGATTCGCGGTGGTCGAGCGGCACGAACCGCTCATCGCCCCACCACAGGTGGAGGCGCCGCCAGTCGAGGGCTGCGCGGCGTTCGGGTGCGCGCAGCGCGGTGTACAGCGCGCCGGCCGATGACCCGCCCGTAAGCGCCACGTGTGCCTCGCCGCGCGATTCGATGGCCGCGCCGAGCCATGCGCAGAAGCGGTCCGCGGCCGCCGACGCGAGCGACGCGGCGTCATCGAGCAACATCAGCTCCCCAGGCGCTGCGACCATCAGACGGCCGTCAGCTCGACCGCCCGCTTGAGTGCCCGTTCGAAGACCGGGTCATGCGCGGTCCGGTCGAGCGCCTCGGCCAGGAACGGTGTCTCCTCGAACGGTTCGAGACGTCCCGCCCGCCGCGCCACCTGGGCGTTGTTCCAATCGGCCGTGGCGAGCAGGTGATCGGCTTGACGGGTGACGCGCGCCCGGGTCGAGGCTCGCCCGCGCGACAGCTCGAATTCGACGCGCATCACCGAGCCTGCGCTCTGGAGAGAAGCGCCCATGCCGTTCCCGACCGGCCTGATCTCGAACGGCACGAGCCGGCGGCCGTGGCGGAACGCGGCGATGAGGCTGTCATTGTCGGGTGACGCGCGCAGCGGTTCCTCGACGGTCCAATCGAGCGCGGTCGCCAGCCAGCCGGCGAAGCAGGCCGCCTTCGAGATGCGCAGCACGGATCCCGGCCGAGCAACATCCACGCGCAGCGACCGGCAGCCCGGCAGTTCGGTGGTCAGCAGCGGGTGATCGAAGAGCCCCGCCAGCAACTCGCGCCACAGGTTCAGGCGCATCCAGCCGATGTCGTGGACGGAGTGCCCCGCCGTGACCGTGTCGGCCATGCCCGCCAGGCCGCGCGCGCCATCGCCGCGGAAGGTGCCTGAATCGACCAGCATCCCATCGCACTCCTCGGCCAGCTCATCGAAGACGCGGCTGCCGAAGGGCGGGTCATCCGGCCACCACAGCACCACCGGAAGGTCGTGGATGAGCAGCGGCGCGACGACGGTCGCGAGGTGCTGTGACAGTTCGCCGCCGGTCTTGACCAGGATCTCCTCGGTGCAGACCTCAGCGCCGCTGGCGGTGGAGAGATGGCACGCGGCGTAGATGTGGGCGTCGAACGTGGTCGGTCCGTCGGGGTCGCCGGGCGAGACGATGATGGAACGCGATGGGTGCCGCGACGCCAACGCGGCGACCGTGGCCACGGCACGCTCCGCGGTCTCGGGGCGCTGCGCCACCACGACCAGTGTCAGCACGCTCGTGCGCGTCCGGATCCGCGTATCGCCGTGGTGATCGAGCCGGCCGGCGAGTCGCGGATCGCCCTGGGCGGCGGCACGCGCGCCGGGGTCCATGGCCGTCTTCTCCGCCTCGTCCGCGGCGCTGCTCCAGATCCGGCTGAGCTGCGTGACCGTCTCGCTGATGCTGCTGGCACGGGCGTGCCAGCGCGTCGTCGTGGTGTCGATGGCGATGGGAGCGATCGGGATGCTCATAGCCGGCGCCACCGCCGTCCGTCGTGCTCGATGAGGCGGTCGGCCGCCTGCGGGCCCCACGTGCCGGCGTCGTAGAAACAGACCTCTTCTTCGGCCGACGGGTCGGTCGGATCGGCGGACTCGGCGGCGTCGGTGGCGTCCCATTCGTGCCAGATGTCGATCAGCGGCGAGACCACGCCCCACGCCGCTTCGACCTCGTCGGCGCGGGTGAAGAGCGACGCGTCGCCGAGCATCGCGTCGAGGAGCAGCGTCTCGTACGCCTCGGGTGCGTCCTTCATGAACGACGAGCCGTACGTGAAGTCCATGTTGACGCTGCGGACCTCGAGGCCGAGCTCCGGCACCTTGGCCGCGAAGCGCAGCAGGATGCCCTCGTCAGGCTGGATGCGCAGGGCCAGCAGGTTCGGTTCGGGGTCGGCGGTCGTATCTCGGAAGAGCATCAGCGGCGGCTGCTTGAACTGGATGGCGATCTCGCTGGCACGTTTGGGCAGCCGCTTGCCGGTTCGCAGGTAGAACGGCACGTCGGCCCAGCGCCAGTTCTGGACCTCGAGCTTGAGCGCGACGAAGGTCTCGACCGTCGAGGTCGGCGAGACCTCCTCCTCGGCGCGGTAGGCGACCACGGGATGATCTGCGGACCAGCCCGCGATGTACTGCCCGCGCACCACGTTGGCACGGGCGCGCGCGTCGGTCCAGACCGGATCGATGGCGCGCAGTACGCGCACCTTCTCGTCGCGCAACGCGTCCGCCTCGAAGGCGATGGGCGGCTCCATGGCCACCAGGCTGAGCAGCTGCATCATGTGGTTCTGGAGGATGTCGCGGCTGGCGCCGGCCTGTTCGTAGAACTCGCCACGACCCTCGATACCCAGGTCCTCCGCGACGGTGATCTGCACGTGGTCGACGTAGCGGCGGTTCCAGAGCGGCTCGAAGATGCCGTTGCCGAAGCGGAAGACCATCAGGTTGCGGACGGTCTCCTTGCCCAGGTAGTGGTCGATGCGGTAGACCTGCGACTCGTCGAAGACGCGCATGACGCTGTCGTTGAGGGCGCGCGCCGATTCGAGATCGTGGCCGAACGGCTTCTCGATGACGATGCGCACCCAGCCCTCGCGCTGCCGATCGAGGCCGGTCTTGCCGAGGCTGTCAACGATCTCGGTGTAGGCCGACGGCGGGGTCGCCAGGTAGAAGAGGCGGTTGCCGCGCGTGCCGCGCTCCGCGTCGATCTGTTCGAGACGTTCGACGAGCGCCTTGAAATCGGGCGGGTCGTCGAAGTTGCCCTGCTGGTAGTAGATGCCCTGGGCGAAGTCGTCCCACAGCGCCTTCTCGAGCGGCATGCGCGAGAACTCGTCGACCGCGGCGCGCGCCATCGTCCGAAAGGCGTCATCGCTGAGCGGTCGCCGCGAGAAGCCCAGGACGGCCGATTCGGGTGGCAGCAGCCCGGCCCGGCGCAGGTTGTAGATGGCGGGCAGGATCCTGCGCTGGGTAAGGTCGCCGGTGGCACCGAAGACGACCACGATGCACGGTCCGGGGATACGCTCGAGACGGGTGCCGGCGCGCAGCGGGTTCTCCGGCGCGGGCGGGGTGTCGGCTCGGAAGACGTGGAGTGACTCGCGCCGCCGCGGCGCGTGGGTGGTGCTCGGCTCGGTCTTCGAGCGCGTGGTTCGCGGGGCACGCTCCGCCGGCGCCGCGCCCTTGGTCGGCGCTGCGCCCTTGGCCGGCGCTGCGCCCTTGGCCGGTTTGGGGGCCGGCGCGGGCGTCCTTGGTGGCGTCATCCTGGCGTCAGGCCAGTGCTCGGTCTACGACCGTTCGCAGTTCGGCCAGGCCACGGTCGGCATCCTCGGACAGGTCGATGCGCAGCACCGGCAACTCGTGGGCCTCGAGCGAGGCGAAATCGCCGAGTTCCTGGGCGTCGATGAGGACGCCGAACGTCTCCTCGCGACCGGGGATGGCCACGTCATCTGGGTGGCCGGCGACGAGCTGGAGGAAGCAGCCGAGCGGTGCGCCGCCCTTGTGGAGCTGGCCCGTCGAGTGGAGGTAGCGTGGCCCGAAACCGAGCGTCACCGCGTGGTGCGTCGCGTCGCGCAGGATCCGTTGCAGGTCGCGCAGCGCCGCCTCGCGCGCCGGCGTCGGCGCGATGAAGGCCTGGATGGCGATGTAGCCATTGGCGCGGGTCCGATCGAGGTGGCGGCGCAACTCCCCGGCGACGTCAGCCACGGGCTCGGTCAGGCGCAGCGGCGCGTCGCCGAAGAGTCGCAGGTGACCCTCGCTTGCCAGCGGCGTGGCAACGGGCAGAGAGCCGTCGTCATGGAAGCCCTTGAGGACGCGACGGGTGTTGTCCTTCGACTCGGTGACGTTGGGTTCGTCGAACGGGTCGATGTGCAGGCCGGCGCCGGCTATGGCGGTGGCGAACTCCCAGCGGAAGAACTCGCCGCCGAGCCACGCCCCGGCCTCGAGCCCGAGATCGATGACCGGATGGTCGGCCGCCGCGAGCGCCTCGAGCGCGGTGTCCGTGCTGGTGCGCCAGTCGCTCGGCGCGGTCCGTCCGAGGCGCACGAAGACTCGGTCGTGCCCGTAGACCGAGGGAACTCCCAGTGGCTCGCCATCGACCGGCACGATGCCGACGCCGCGCTTGCCGGTGCTCTCGGCGATGAGCTGCTCCAACCACGCGCCGAGTGGCGCCAGGCGCGGCTCGATGACGAATGTCAGCTTGTCGCAGCCGGCTCGCGCCAACGCCGCCAGGCTCGCCCCGAGCCAGACGCCGGGGTTGGTCGCGTCATCGGCACGGCATCGCTCGGCCATCGCGCGCGCATCCCCGAGCAGGCCATCCAGGTCGAGCCCGAGCAGCGCTGCCGGCACGAGCCCGACGTAGGTCAGCGCGCTGTATCGACCGCCGATGTCCGCCTGGTTGAGGAAGACACTGCGGAACGCCTCGCTGTGCGGGAAGTGCTGGAGGTTGCCCGGGTCGGTGATGGCCACGAAGTGCTCACCCGGCGCCGCCTCCGGACCGCGGCCGTGGAGGTGATGTTCGACGTCCCAGAAGTAGGCCAGGAAGTCGAGTGACTCGGTCGTCGTGCCGGACTTGCTGGCGATGAGATAGAGCGTCTCCGAGGGATCGCTGGCGGTGGTCGCGGCGGCGACGGCGGCCGGATCGGTCGAGTCGAGGACCGCGACGGGGATGCCGTGCGCCGCGCGCGGCAGGGCGTGGGCGAGCACCGCGGGCGCCAGCGAGCTTCCGCCCATGCCGCAGACCAGGCCGGCCTTGAACCCCTCGGCAACGGCCGAGGCAGCGAACGCGTTGAGTTCGTCGACGCGGTCGCTGAACGCCTCGGGCGCGTCCAGCCAGCCGAGCCGGTTGGCGATGAGGGCCGCCACGTGCGGGTCGTCGGTCCAGACAGTCGTGTCGCGGTCCCAGACGCGAGCCGCCCAGCGCTCGTCGACGGCGGTGCGGATGGCGGCATCCACCGCCGCGCGGAGCTTCGGCGGCAGGCGGAGCGGGAGGCCCGTGGTCAGGTCAGGAACCTGGGTCGGGGAAGCCGTGTCGGTCATCGGGTGTGTCCTTCGTGGAGGCTGGGGCCGGCGATGCGCGCGGCGCGGCCGGTGAGGACGCCGCGTGCCAGCTCGGCGACGTGTTCCGCGGTGAAACCGAATTCTCGGAAGATGTCCGTTGCGGCAGCCGATGCTCCATACCGCTCGATGGCCAGCATCGAGCCCTCGGGGCCGACCCAGCGATCCCAGCCCTGCGAGACGCCGGCCTCGATGCTCAGGCGCTTGGTGCAGGCGGGCGGCAGGACGAGATCGCGGTACGCCTGGGAATGCGCCTGGAAGCGTTCCCAGCACGGCATCGAGACGACGCGCGTGCGGATGCCCTCGCCGGCCAGTTCGCGCTGGGCCGCCACGGCCAGCTGCAGCTCGGAGCCGGTGGCGATCAGGATGAGGTCCGGCGGCGCCGGGTCGCCGCTCGCATCGACCGCATCGATGAGCACGTACCCACCATCGCGGACGCCGCGTACCGCCAGTTCGGCCGTGCCAGGGAGGATTGGCAGCTTCTGGCGGGTCAGCGAGAGCGCCACGGGACCATCGGGCCGTTCCACGGCGAGGCGCCACGCGGCGACTGCCTCGTTCGGATCGCCGGGCCGCACGAACCAGAGGTTCGGCATCGCCCGGAGCGCCGCGTAGTGCTCGATCGGCTGGTGCGTCGGCCCGTCCTCGCCGAGCCCGACCGAGTCATGGGTCCATACGTACACGACGTGCAACCCGGAGAGCGCGGCGAGGCGGACGCTGCCACGCATGTAATCCGAGAAGTTCAGGAAGGTGGCGACATACGGCAGGAACCCGCTGTGATAGGCGATGCCGTTGGCAACGCCGCCCATGGCGTGCTCGCGGACGCCGAAGCGGATGTTCCGTCCCGCCAGGTCAGCGCTGAAGTCCTCGTCGCCCTTGATATCGGTCAGGTTGCTCTCCGAGAGGTCGGCCGCGCCGCCGAAGAGCCCCGGCAGGTTCCGCGCGAGGACCTGGATGGTCTCCTGTGACGCGACACGCGTCGCCAGCGCCTCGCCGCCTTCGGTGTAGTGGGGCAGGTCCGCCGTCCAGTCCTTTGGCAAACGTCGCTCGATCCGCCGGTGCAATTCGCCGGCAAGGTCCGGGTGCGCCTTCTCGTAGGCGGTCCACTCCTTGTCCCACGCCTCGACCCACGCCTCGCCGCGTGGCACGGCCTCGCGGAACAGCGCCAGTGCCGCGTCCGGGATGTAGAAGAAGCGATCCGGATCCCAGCCGTACGCCTCCTTCGTGAGGCGGACCTCCTCGACACCGAGCGGCGAGCCGTGCGCTTTCTGCGTGTCCTGCTTGTTCGGGGAGCCAAAGCCGATGTGGGTGCGCACCGCGATGAGGCTGGGCCGAGGATCCGCTTTGGCCGCCCGGATGGCTGCGTCGATAGCCTTGAGGTCGTTGCCGTCGGCCACGCGCCGCGCGTCCCATCCGTACGCCTCGAAGCGCGCCGGCACGTCCTCGCTCCACGCCCACGAGGTCGGGCCGTCGAGCTGGATGTGGTTGTCGTCATAGAGGAAGAGGAGCTTGCCGAGGCGCAGGTGGCCGGCCAGGCTCGCCGCTTCTGATGAGATGCCCTCCTGGAGGTCGCCGTCGGAGCAGATGCCGTAGGTCCAGTGATCGATGATCTCGTGGCCGGGCCGGTTGAACTCGGCCGCCAGGCGGCGTTCGGCGATGGCCATCCCGACGGCGTTGGCGAAGCCCTGACCGAGTGGTCCAGTGGTCGCCTCGACCCCCGGCGTCAGCCCGTATTCGGGGTGGCCAGGTGTCTTCGACCCCCACTGGCGGAAGCGCTTGATCTCATCGAGCGAGAGGTCGTAGCCCGTGAGGTGGAGCAGCGAATAGAGCAGCATGCTGGCGTGCCCGGCGGACAGGACGAAGCGGTCACGCCCGAGCCAGTCGGGGTGCGTGGGGGCGTGGCGCAGGAAGCGTGTCCAAAGCACGAACGCCATCGGTGCCATGCCCATCGGCGCCCCCGGATGCCCGCTGTTGGCCTGCTGGACGGCGTCGATGGAAAGGGTGCGGATGGTGTCGATGGCCAGCTGCTGGTCGACGCCCGAGGCTGGCTTCGCGGTGAGGGTCATGTGCCGCCATGATAATCGCCGAGCGTGAACGTCCCGCCAGCCCGTCGCTCCGAGCCACCGTCGCCCCAGTCGCGGCCGCGACGAGGTGGCGGATCGCTGGTCGTGCTCGGCGATCTCGTGTTGGACATCGTGGCCACGGGCTCCGATGCCGTCGAGCGGGGCACCGATGTGCCGGCGACGATCCGGTTCCGGGTCGGGGGCTCCGCCGCCAACACGGCCCGATCGTTCGCGCGCCTCGGCGGGCGAGCCGCGTTCATCGGCGCGATCGGCAACGATGGCTGGGGGCGGCGGATGGTCGCCGCGCTGCGGGCGGCCGGTGTCGAAGTCCACGTGGTGCGTGTGGCGCATCCCACGGCGCGCCTCGTGTGCATCGTCGACGGACACGGCGAGCGCTCGTTCCTGACCGAGCGCGGCGCCGCGGACCACCTCATCGCGGCCGATATCCAGCCGGCCTGGTTGGCTTCGGCCGGGGCGCTCCACATCCCGGGCTACTCGCTCTTCAACCGGCCGATCGTGGAGGCAGCCTTGGCGGCGGCCAGCATGGCGCACGAGCGGGGCGCGCTGGTGTCGGTCGACCTTTCGTCCATCCGACCGATGCTGACGGTCGGGCGTGACGCGGCGATGACGGCCATCAAGGCGGTCGGGCCGGCGATCCTGTTCGCGACGAACGCAGAGGCGGAAGCGCTGGCCGTTCCGTTGCTGGACCTTGCGCCGATGGTCGTCGTCAAGAGCGGTTCGCACGGCTGTCAGGTCCTGCGGCGGGGATCGCCGCCGGTGAGCGTCGCCACCAAACCGCTTGCCCCGGCCGACACGACCGGCGCCGGCGACGCCTTCACGGCCGGTTTCCTGTGGCTGTTGCTCGACGAGAGCGCGCCTGCGACCGATCCCTGGCCAACGCCCCTGCTTCGCCGCGCGGCCGGGTCCGGGCACGCTGCCGCGAGCATTCACCTGACAAGCCCGCGTGACGAGATGACGACATGAGCGACGGGACCTGTCCGCCTCCTCGGCCAGGTCGGCGATCCGACCGGCAGGTAGTCATGCGAGCCGGTGGCCCGCGCTACGCTCTGCGGCGTGGCACATCCCCTGCTCCGACTCTCCGCTGAGGTCGCCGCTGCGCTCGCCTCTGGCCGACCCGTCGTGGCGCTCGAGTCGACGCTCATCACGCATGGCCTGCCCGCACCGCGCAACCTTGAAGCGGCACAGCGCGCAGAAGCTGCGGTCCGCGCGGGTGGTGCCACTCCGGCGACCATCGCCGTCCATGGCGGCCGAATCCTCGTCGGCCTGACGGCCACCGATTCGGAGACTCTCGCCGCCGCGCCCGAACCCTGGAAGGTGTCGCGACACAACCTCGCCGCCGCGCTCGGTCGGCCGGGCTGGTCGGGCACGACCGTCTCGGCGACGATGATCGCCGCGCATCTGGCTGGCATCGAGGTCTTCGCAACCGGCGGTATCGGCGGCGTCCATCGCGGCGGCCAGGACTCGATGGACATCTCATCCGACCTCGACGAGCTCGCCCGAACGCCCGTCGCCGTCGTCTGCGCCGGCCCCAAGTCGATCCTGGACGTCCCGCGCACGCTCGAAGCGCTCGAGACCCGTGGCGTCCCCGTCGTCGGGTGGGGGACGACCGAGTTGGCCGGTTTCTTCAGCCCGACCTCCGGCCTGCCGGTGGCCATCACGGTCGATGACGCTCCGGCGGCGGCCGACCTCTGGCGCCGGCATCGATCCCTTGGCCTGGGCTCCGGCATGGTCTTCGCGGTGCCCATCCCCGCGGCCGACGGCATCCCCCACGACGAGATCGAAGGCGCGATCGCGACGGCCGAACTCGGGGCCTCGGCCGCCGGCATCCATAGCGCGGCGGCCACGCCCTGGATCCTGGCGCGCGTCGCGGAACTCACCGACGGCCGCTCCGTGGCCGCGAACCTCGCGCTCATCGAGAACAACGCCCGCGTTGCCGCCAGTCTCGCCGTCGCGCTCGTGGCAGTCGGACTGCCTCGCGCCTGAGGGCAACTACGCCGAATAGCTTCGGCTCTTAGGTACCGGCTGCATGGGTGCCGACTGGGGCACGCCGAGGCTAGGCCTCAGGGGATCGGTCACGCACGCAGTCCAGTGGCTCGAATACCCGTGCAGCCGGTGCCAACGGCATCCCGGCGCCCTAAGCGTGGTACTCCCAGTCGCCTCGCCTCAGCCTCACGGCACCCATGCACGCGGTACGCAATGGCGCAAGGTCAGCCGTTGCGCCGAAGTGTCCTGCGGCGGATCCCTGGCCGCGAAGCTGGCGCTCGTCGCTCGCTCGGGATGATTTCCGCCGTCCATCGGTTAGATGGACATCTCCCACGTGGTAGCATTCCGTTGGCTGCGAACCGGGACCGGCGACGCCGCGCCCGTACGAGATCCCGGTATCGAGCGACGGTCGCCAGGACGACCGCCCAAGCCCCGAACCACCCGACCCGAGGGTCACCGTGCCCGTTTCTCCGACCCCGTTGCACTCGGCCGCCGCACTGGCCATCGACGCGCGCAACGTCGGCCGCGTCTACAAGGCCAAGCCGAACCCCATCGTCGCGCTCGACGGCATCGACCTGACCGTCCGACCCGGCGAGCTGTTCGGCCTGCTCGGGCCCAACGGCGCCGGCAAGACGACGCTCATCAAGATCCTTACCACGCTGCTCCTCCCGTCATCCGGCACGGCCAGCGTCTTCGGTTTCGACGTCGAGCGCCAGACCAGCCAGATCCGGCGGATCATGAATATCGTCTCCGGCGGCGAACAGTCGGGCTACGGCCTCCTCCAGGTGCGCGAGCAGCTCTGGATGTTCAGCCAGTTCTACGGACTCGGCGTACGCGAGGGCTGGCGCCGGGTGGACGAGCTGATCGACCTGGTCGGTCTCCAGGAGCAGCGTGTCCAGAAGGTCTCGCAACTCTCGACCGGACAGCGGCAGAAGCTGAACTTCGCGCGCGGCCTGTTGAACGACCCGTGGATCTTCTTCCTCGACGAACCCACGCTCGGCCTCGATGTCTCTGCGGCTCGGGCGACCCGTGAGCTGACCCTGGCGTGGCAGGCCGCCGTTCCCGGACGGACCATCCTGCTGACCTCGCACTACATGGCCGAGGTCGACGAGATGTGCGACCGCCTGGCCATCGTCGATCGCGGTCGGATCCTGGCCATCGGGACTCCAGCCGAACTGAAGCACCGCGTGCAGAGCGAATCGATCTTCCGGCTCGAACTGGATCGGCTCGATCGCGGAGTCGGTGCCCTGGCCCGTCTGCCGGGCGTCATCAGCGCGGCCTCGGTGGCTGGCAATGACAACGGCGCCGACGGGGAGCGCAATACGATCCTCGTCAAGCTGGTGCTGGTCGATGACGGCGCGCTCGGCCCCGTCGTCTCAGCGCTGGCGGGTCTCGATGCCCACATCGTCTCGCTCCAGAAGTCGGAGCCCAGCCTCGAGGATGTGTTCGTCGAACTCGTCGGGCGCGGCTTCGAGGATGACCTGACCGTTCATCAGAACGGCACGGGGCTGCGATCGGCGGGCAGCCGACCCGCCGACGAGGAATCGGTCGCCGAAGAGCTCGCCGGGCGTTCGCGATGACCGCCGCAAAGGGCTCCGCCGAGCGCACCCCATCGGCCGCGCGCAGCCCCTTCGTCTACCGACCGACCGCCAGCCCTGAGGAGGCAGCGCGCTGGGAGCCGCGCCGGATCCTCATCACCAACGTCCGCAGCATCGCCGGCCGCGCCTATCCACGCCTCATCGGCCTGCGCCGCGAGCCGTCATGGATCCTGTTCGAGATCCTGCTGCCGTTCCTGACGACATCGGCGTTCGTCTTCGTCTACCGCGCCCTCCAGTCGCCGCCCGAGTACATCGGCTTCGTCGTCCTGGGCGGCGCGATGACCGCGTTCTGGATGAACGTGATGTGGATGATGGCCGCGCAGCTCTACTGGGAGAAGGACCAGGGCAACCTCGAGCGGTACTTCACGGCGCCGATGAGCATGATGGCCATCCTGCTCGGCATGGCCATCGGCGGGCTGCTGATGAGCACGTTCCGTGCCGGCATCGTGCTGCTCGTCGGCACCATCGTCTACGGCGTCGTCTTCAGCGTCGACCAGTGGTTCCTGCTGCTGGGCGTCTTCGTGCTCTTCCTGACCGCGCTCTACGGCCTCGGGATGATGCTGGCGACGCTGTTCGTGCTGTGGGGCCGCGAGGCCTGGCACCTGACCCAGATCATGGCTGAGCCGGTCTACTTCGTGTCCGGTCTGAACTTCCCGGTGGCTCGCCTTGGCCTGTTCGGCGCCGCGGCGCTCGGGACCATCCCGCTTGCCGTCGGCCTCGATGCCATCCGGCAGCTGGCCTTCGCCGGCTCGACGAACACCGGCAGCTTCATCTCGCCCGAGGGCGAAGCGCTGTTGCTGGTGGCCATGACCATCGTCTTCATCGGGCTCGCGCGGTACCTGCTGCGGATCATCGAGCGCCTGGCCCGGCAGGACGGCAAGCTCATCACGCGCACCTCGTGACCGCTCTCGCGGAAGCCGGGACCCGTTGGAGCCGCCAGGCCGACCCGGAGTCGACGCGACGCCAGTCCATCGCTCAGGTCTGGCGCGGCTTCCTCACCGCCACGCGGCTGGGATGGCAGACCGAAGCGAACTGGACGAACCCAGTCGTCTACTTCCTCTACGCGGTCTGCACGCCGGTCTTCGCGACGCTGATGCTGGTGTTCATGATCCAGGTCATCAGCGGCGGCAACGCCCCGCCGGCGTACCGGGCGTACGTCGTCATCGGCAGTGGGCTGTGGTCGTTCGTGGTGGCGGGCATCGCCGGACTGGCCTGGGCGGTCCTCGACGATCGCGAGCGCTACCGGATGCTCAAGTACCTCTTCGTGAGCCCGAACGACCTGCTCGTTCTGCTGCTCGGCCGAGGCCTGGCACGGATGATGGTCGGTGCGATGGGGGCGATCGTCACGCTCGGGCTGGGTGTCGTGGTGCTCGGCCTGCCGTTGGACCTCGCACGCATCGATTGGCCGGTGCTGGTGGCGGCGATGGTCCTCGGGCTAGTCAGCATCGTGGCGCTCGGGCTGATCCTCGCCTCGGTCGCGATGCAGACGCGGCAGGATTCGTGGCACTACCCCGAGGCGGTCTCGGGCGCGCTCTTCCTGATCGTCGGCGCGGTCTTCCCGCTGAACATCCTGCCGACCTTCGCGCAGGCCTTCGGGCTGATCTCTCCCTTGACCTGGTGGCTGGAGGCGGTCCGTCGAGCCCTGTTCCCGGACATCCAGAGCGGCATCGGCGGAGCGGGGTCGCTCTACGCCTCGCTCGCCGGCCACGATGCGCCGAGCGGCATCGAGGCGCTGCTCGCCTTGCTGCTCACCACGGTCGTGGTTACACTCGCGGCGGTCGCCACCTATCGTTGGAGCGAGCATCGCGCCAAGGAGCGGGGGCTGTTCGATGTCACGACCGGGTCCTAGATGAGGATCCGGCCCGACCGGAGGGCCGATGCGCATCTACGATGGGAGCCCGCGCCAGGACTACGAGGAAGTGCTGCGCTCCATCGGCGCCTTCCTCGACCAGCGCGAGATGCGCGAGATCCTGCTGACCGAGGCGCCCGACGGTTTCATCGTCCAGGGTCTGGTGGGGACGGCGGCAGGCCTCGGCGACCTCTCGGATGTCCACTTTGACATCGAGAAGGAGACCTACACCTTCCTCGATGACGACATCGCCCGGTTCATCGAAGAGGGCGTGGCCCGCCGGCGCGGCGGCGCGCCTGCACCCGACCACCTTCAGGCCGGCCCCTACGAGAAGGCGCTGCGCATCATCGGCCGGTACATCGACCAGCAGAAGCCGCGCGACATCTTCCTCCTGGAGCAGGACGGCTCGTACATCGTGCGGTTGCTGATGGCGACGCGCGCCGGAGCGCGCCACGTCCTGGCCGAGTTCACGTCGGACGAGCTGCATTCGCTGGTCACGGCCGGTTACACGTGGCGCGCCGATGGCTCGCCGGCCCCTGCCGAACAGCGTCGGAGCGGCTGACCGACCGACGCCATACACTGTCATCCGATCCCGCTCGACCAGGAGGTCCCCACGATGAACGTGCTCAAGATGCTCGGTGTCGCACTCGGCGTGCTGCTCGCCGCCATGATCATCATCCCGCTCGTGGTCCTCGCCGGACTCTTCATCTGGCTCAAGTTGACCGAAGAGGCCGACGAAGAGGCGCTTGAGCTGGAGCAGGACGCCTCCGCCTGACGGTCGCCGATCCGCTCCCGACGTTCGGGCCGGGAGCCCCCGTCAGCTTCCTCGTCGACTACGACGGGACCATCAGCCGCATCGATGTCGGCGACGAGCTTCTGGCACGCTACTTCCCTGATACCGCGCTGACGGCGTCCAAGGACGCCGAGTACGACGCCGGCACCATCGGCTCGCGCGAGCTGATGCAGTGGGATATGGATGTCCTGCCGCACGACCCCGATCTGTTGCGCGCCGCTGCCGCATCGTTGCCCCAGGACGAGACGTTTCCCCGGTTCGCGCGGTCGGTCCAGGCGCGCGGCGCGGTGGTCGAGATCGTCAGCGATGGCCTCGGGTTCTATGTCCCATCGAACCTGGCGCGACTGGGCGTCGCGGATCTGCCCATCGCGACCAACGGGAACGCTGTCAGCGACGGCGGCGCGGGCATGTCGTTCCCGTACGGTCACCCGCGCTGCTTCGTGTGCGGAACCTGCAAGCGCGAGCGGGTGTTCCGCCATCGTGGGGCGGGACGGATCGTCGTCTTCATCGGCGATGGAACGAGCGATCGCTACGCGGCCGCTCACAGCGACATCGTCTGGGCCAAGGGCCATCTCGCCCGGATGTGTGCCACGAATGACTGGCCGTTCCGTTCCTGGGACCGCTTCTCGGAGATCGAGACCTGGGCAGCCGAGGCTTTCGGATCGGGCGAGCTCCCGAGCTCGAAGGCGGATCTCGCCGGCTGGCGGCAGCGCCAGGCGATCGCACCTCGCCCATTCATCTGCGGCCCCGAAGTCTGGGGCGACGGACGCACCACGCCGCCCTGATGGCCGGACCGGTGAGTTGGTACCCTGACCCGATATCGATCAGTGGAGGAGGGGCACGATGAGCACGCAGCTGCAGGTCCTGCTCGGCACCAAGAAGGGTGCCTACATCCTGGCGAGCGACGCCGACCGCCACGAGTGGCAGGTCCGCGGCCCGTACTGTGAGAGCTGGCCGATCCACCACCTCGTGCGATCGGGTGACGGCACGCTATACGCCGGTGGCGGCAGCGCGTGGTACGGACCGTCGGTCTGGCGCAGCACCGACGATGGCGCCGCGTGGACCCAGTCGAGCGACGGTCTGACCTACGGTGACGACGGGCCGAAGGTCGTGACCATCTGGAACGTGACGCCGTCGAATGGGACGCTCTACGCCGGCGTCGAGCCGGCCGGGCTGTTTCGCAGCGAGGATCGCGGCCAGACCTGGAGCCACGTCGCCGGGCTCCGCGAGCACCCGAGCCGCCCCGAGTGGCAGCCCGGTGCCGGCGGCCTGTGCCTCCATTCGATCGTGCCGCACCCCACCGACAAGCAGCACGTCTGGGTCGGCATCTCGGCGGTCGGCGCGTTCGAGACGCAGGACGGCGGCAAGACCTGGGAGACGCGCAACCGCGGCGTTCGCGCCGGCTACATGCCCGACCCGTACCCGGATTTCGGCCAGTGCGTCCACAAGCTGCACATCGCTCCGACCGACTCGGGCGTCCTGTACCAACAGAACCACTGCGGGGTCTATCGATCGGTCGACGGCGGTCGGCAGTGGACCGAGCTGACGCCGGGGCTGCCGTCCGAATTCGGCTTCCCGTTGGCCATCCATCCTCGCGACCCGAACACCCTCTACGTGATCCCGCTCAATGGCGCCGAGAAGGGTCGCTTCATGATCGACGGCAGCGCGGCGGTCTGGCGGAGCCGGGATGCCGGAGCGAGCTGGAACCGCATGTCGGCAGGTCTGCCCCAGGATCACGCGCCGCTCGGCGTCCTGCGCGAAGCGATGGCGACCGACCCCATGACGCCTGCCGGCATCTACTTCGGGACGAGCACCGGGCAGGTCTTCGCGAGTGCCGACGAAGGCGACAGCTGGCGCCTCATCGCCGACTATCTGCCGCCGATCTGGTCGGTCGAGACCGCCCTTATCGACGCCTAGGTCGGCGAGGCCGATCGACGCCGTGGCCACGGTCCATCTGCCCCGATCGCTGGTGGCACTCTTCCCGGACCCGCCGCCGCGCCACGTCGAGATCGAGGCGACCAGCATCGCCGACCTGATCGAGCGCCTGGATGAGCGCTGGCCGGGCATGAGCGACCGCCTGTGCGACGCCGGCCCGACCATCCGCGAGCACATCAACATCTTCCTTGACGGCCAGCGCACCACGTTGACCGGCGTCCTCACACCAGGCTCGGTCGTCCACATCATCCCGGCCGTGGCGGGAGGCTGAATCGTCACAACCGGTCGCGCCGGCTCGTGACACCGACGGTGGTGACTACAACGCGACGAACGGGGCCGATGCGTCGCCTCGCCGCGTTGGTGTTGCTCTGCGTCGCCGGCGCCACCGCGTGCACGTCCGAACCACCGCCATCGGCGACGCCGCTGGCACCGACCGCGACTCCGACGGTCAGCCCGACCGGTCAGCCACCGCCATCGGCATCGCCGACGCAACTGCCGACCCCCGCGCCGACGCCGAGCCCCACTTCAAGCCCCGTGACGACCCCGCCGTTGGAGCCGGCCGTCCTCTACTACGACGAAGTCGGGCTGGGCTTCGACGCTCTCGACCGCTGGATCCTGGATGGGGCGCACGTGCCCGAGCGTTTGGTGGTCCGCACGACTGGCGATGACGATCTCGACGACGCGGGTTGGTACCACTACTCGGTGTCACCGGACGGCAAGACGGCGATCTGGTCGTCGCTGCATCACGATCCCAACGGCTGGACGGTGGAGGGCATCGACCTGTCCGATGGGTCGACCCTGTGGACGCACGAAGCGCAGACACCGGCCTTTCCGCTGGCCTGGTCGCACGACGGGACACTCGCCGTCGGAGAGCGCGACAGCGAGTCCGACCCGCCCGCGGCTGTCTACATCGATGCGGTAGCCGGGACCGTCACGGAGATCGTGCCGCCGGCCGGCGCGTGGATCCGCGGCTTCGCGCAGAGCGATGACCGTCTCATCCTGAGCGAGGGTGACGGCCCGCAACCGGATACGTTCCTGGCCTGGGACCTTTCGAGCAGCGCCCAGCAGACCCTTGGCCCGACGGACGCAGCGGTCGCCGAATCGCTTGATCGAGAGGATCCGTTCTCGGCTGCACGGGGGCAGGTCGTCGAGCAGATCGCTCCGCGGCCGTCGCCGGGAGCTGGGCTCGGGGTCTACGACTACGCGACCGCGACGGTGACCAACGTGGCCGGCCTGCCCGACGTCGGCGAGCACGGTGCAATCGCGGGCGCCCGGTTCGACCCGCAAGGAGAGCACCTCTATGCGCTCTGGAGTGACCGCACCGAGGTGGGCGTCCCTGCCGAGTCTGGGTTGACGCTCTACGCGGCGACGCCTCCCGCCGCAGCGGCGCCGATCTGGTCCGGCCGCGGTTCGGGCGGTGACCTGATCTTCTCGCCGAACGCCGGGCTCGTGGCTTTCCAGCCAGACTGGCAGGCGCCGTCGATGGTCGTCGTCGAGCCCGCATCCGGCCGATCCCTCGAGCTGCCGATCCCGCTCGGCGCACTGGGCGTGACCATCGACCGGCTCGCCGATGGACCGCTCCCGGCAGCCGTGCCGCCGGTCCCAGTGGTCACGCCGCCAACGGATCCGGCAACGCTGGTCGCCGGTGCGCCGCAGAGCATCGTCGAGTACCTCAGCGACAGCAACGGTTCGCTGCGCGTGACATTCACGCTGGTCGCCCCGGCCATGCGCGATGGTCAGCCGATCCTGACCAGCGTCGCCGAAACGACGCTGGCGGCGCCGGGTGGGACGTCTGAGCGCGATGTATCGATGGCGGCGGTGCCGCGCCCTCGATCGAAGGACATCCTGCTGTGGATCGAGACGCCGGGCGCCGCACAGGCATGGCTCTGGAGCCCGGGTAGCGATCCGCGTCCTCTGGTCGTTCCCTCGGTCATGATCAACGCGACGGCGTACGCACTCGCCTGGTCCCTTGACGGGGCTCGGCTGGTCGGCGATTCGCGCGGCGACGCCATCGTCTGGTTCGAACCTGAGACCGGGCGAGCCGGGCGGCTTGAGCTGGCGCGTCCCTGGCACGGTTCGGACGTGGTCGGGATGACCGCGAGCGGCGCGGTCCTGACGCACGCCATCCGTGCTGGCGATGTGGCGCCGGGCTGCCATGGCGCCGTGTTCCAGGCCGTAGACCTGGCAACCGGACGTCTCTCGCAGTACGAACCCGATCACGATGTCGCGGCACGGGTCGCCGGTTGGGATGACCACGGTAGCGCTGCGTCGGGCTACGCGGCCGGAACCCACGGAAGGACGCTGAGCCTCGATCGCGACTGCAGCATCAGCGGCGATGACCGCACCATCCAGCTCCCATCGGGCGATCGAGCGGGAGGGATCGCCATCTGGTCGACCGACGGCGAGTCGCTCTTCGTCCCGGTCCGGACGGCGTCTGGGGGCGTCATGCTTCGATACCGACGGCCGTGGGCTCTGCCTGGCGCCTCTCCTGTGGTGGTGGGCACCATCCCGGATGGAGCTGGCCAGATCGAGTCGCTTTCCTCGTCCGGGCGCTGGGCGGGACTCGACGACGTCTGGACCATCAGCTGCGTCCACTCCGCGGTCCTGGACACGAAGAACGGCACGATCTATCGGGCAGGCGATGTCTGCGGGCACGCCACTGGGTGGGTCAGCCCCTGATCACCGACCGCGCCGACCTCGCCTCTCGCCAGACGGGCACCACAGAGCCTCGGTTTCGTTGCTGGGGCTCAGGTCTTGCCAGATGGGCACCACTCGGCAGGAATGACGATAGGCAGCTGAACGTTGGCCGCGTGATGCCCATCTGGCGGGAACCCGCGCGCCTGGCCGCGCCGGATGAGCGCGGCGCGCTTGTCTCGCTAGCCGCACTCGACCAACGGCGCGCCGGGCTGTACCATCTGAAAAACCCCCGGAGGACCCGTCCCTTGGCGAAGTATGTCTTCGTGACCGGTGGCGTCACCAGCTCGTTGGGCAAGGGCATCACGGCCGCCAGCATCGGCCGCCTGCTCAAGAGCCGAGGACTCTCGGTCTCCATCCTCAAGCTCGATCCGTACATCAACGTNNACGGCGCCGAGACCGACCTCGACCTCGGCCATTACGAGCGCTTCATCGACGAGAACCTGACCCAGCTCAGCAACGTCACCACCGGGCGCATCTACCAGGCGGTCATCGCCAAGGAGCGCCGCGGCGACTACCTCGGTGGCACGGTCCAGGTCATCCCCCACATCACCAACGAGATCAAGGAACGCATCGGCCGCGTGGCGCGCGACGGCAAGGCCGACGTCGTCATCGTCGAGGTCGGCGGGACGGTCGGCGACATCGAGAGCCTGCCCTTCCTCGAGGCCATCCGCCAGATGCGCAAGGACATCGGGCGCACCAACGTCCTCTATGTGCACGTGACGCTGCTGCCCGCGCTCGCCGCGACGGGTGAGTTGAAGACCAAGCCCACCCAGCACTCGGTCAAGGAGCTGCGCGGCATCGGTATCCAGCCCGACGTCATCGTCCTCCGCTCCGACCATCCGGTCAGCGACGAAGTGCGCGAGAAGATCTCGCTCTTCACCGATGTCGCGGTCGAGGCGGTCATCCCGGCCGAGACGGCCGAGACCATCTATGAAGTGCCGCTCCAGTTCGAAGCCTGGGGCCTGGGCGACCTCATCGTCCGCGAGCTCGGCCTCGGCGAGACGGCCAAGGCGGCCGACCTGACCGCCTGGCGCGCCCTCGTCGAGCGCATCAAGCGACCCAAGCCGACCCTCGAGATCGCCCTCGTCGGCAAGTACATCGAACTGCCCGACGCCTATCTCTCGGTGACCGAGGCGCTCAAGCACGCCGGCTGGTCACTCGACCACGACATCGTGGTGCGCTGGGTCGATTCGGAGGCGCTCACCGCCGACAACGCGCACGAACGCCTCGCCGGTGCCGCTGGCGTGCTGGTGCCCGGTGGATTCGGCCATCGCGGCATCGAGGGCAAGGTCCTCGCCGCGCGCTACGCCCGCGAGAACGGCATCCCCTACCTTGGCCTGTGTCTCGGCCTCCAGTGCGGCGTCATCGAGATCGCTCGGGACGTGGTGGGCAAGCAGGACGCCAACTCGACCGAGTTCGACCTGTTCACCAATGCGCCCGTGATCGACTTCATGCCCGACCAGCGCGAGCTCGAGGACAAGGGCGGCACGATGCGCCTTGGCCTTTACCCGGCGCGCCTGACGCCCGGCTCCAAGGCGGCCGCGGCCTACGGCACCGAGGTCATCTACGAGCGCCACCGCCATCGTTTCGAGGTCAACAACAGTTATCGGGAAGCGCTCGAATCGGCCGGCATGATCCTCTCCGGACAATCGCCCGATGGCCGCCTGGTCGAGATCGTCGAGCTGCGCGACCATCCGTGGTTCGTGGCCAGCCAGTTCCACCCGGAGTTCAAGAGCCGCCCCGATCGTCCGCACCCGCTCTTCCGTGGATTCATCGCCGCGGCCATCCGTGGCAGCGGCCACGATGAGATCGCCATCGTGCCGCGCGAGTCGGTGGCTGCGGAGGCCTGAGCGCCGATGACCAACGGTCACACGGCGCTCCGCCAGGTCGCCGAGTCAGGGCACGCCATCGTCGCCGCCGGGACGTCGCTCGCGCCGAGCGGCTGACGCGGGGGCCGCGTGCAGACCCCACCGCCCGAGGCGCCAGCGCCCGCGCCGGTTCGACGGTCGACCGTGGTCATCGCGGTCGTCCTCGCCGTCGCCTTCGCGCTGCCACTCGGCTACGGTGCGCTGGTGCTGACTCAGGGACCTCGCTCGCCGCTGAATGCGTCATCGTCGCCACCGCCGACGGCGGCAGCGCCGCCTTCGGGCATCGTGGCGGAACCAGGCCCGACGTTCGCCAGCGCTCTGCCCTCCGCACCGCCCGACGGCCATCGCTACTACGTCGATTGCGATGCCGGCAGCGACGATGGTGACGGCACCTCGCCGGCCGACGCATGGAGCACCCTGGACCGCGCCTCGCACGCATCGCTCGCTCCCGGCGATGAGCTGCTCCTGCTCGCCGGTTGCAAGTGGCAGGGCCCGCTCGTGGTGACCTCGCACGGTACGCCGAGCCGCTACATCACCATCGGGAGCTACGGGACCGGTGCCGCGCCGCTCATCCAGAACGGCCCCGAGGAGGAGGTCGAGGTCGAGGGCTCGTACATCGTGGTCGAGGATATGACCCTGCGAACCTTCGTGCCGAGTCGTGACGCCGGCTGCGACAACGCGCCGGCTGGCCGCATCGTCGGCGTGCGGATGGCGCCGGGATCCGATCACGTCATCGTCCGCGCCGTCGACGCGAGCGGCTTCTTCAGCGCCATCAGGATCGAGCGCGGATCGAGCTTCGATCGCGTCCTCGACAACGTGCTGCACGGCAACGACATGAAGAGCGACGACATCACCTCGGATGCCGGCGCGACCGGCGTCGACGTCCAGGGCGATGACAACGAGGTCGCCGGCAACCGCATCTCGGGCAGCGACACCTGCTCCCGCTGGTTCGGCGGTCACGATGGCTCGGCCGTCTCGATCTTCGGTGGCCAGCGCAACCTCATCCACGACAACGTGACGTGGGACAACAACGGCTTCATCGAGGTCGGCGATCCGCGTGCGTCCGACACGATCATCGCCTACAACCAGGACACCTCCACGCTCGAGAACGGGACGTATATCGTGGTCCACGGCATCGGCACGAAGTACGGTCCGGTGGCGCGAACGACCGTCGTCAACAACAGCGCCTACCTGACCGGCCGCAACAGCTTCGGCGTCCAATGCACCGGCCAGTGCCCCGCTTCGATCCTCAGTTTCCGCAACAACATCCTCTGGACCGAGGATCGCATCGCCTACGGCGGCGATGAGTTCGACGAGGCCGGCAACATCTACTGGCGGTCCAACGGCGTCCCCACGATCTATTTCACGATGAGCGCTTCGTCACGTATCGCGGACCCCCGCTTCGCCGATGCCGCGGGCCGGGACCTGTCGCTCCTGGCGGGCAGTCCGGCGATCGACGCGGCCTCGGACCTGGCGTTGAGCCTCGGACTGGACCAAGACATCATCGGCACGGCCGTGCCGCAGGGCGCCGGGCCCGACATCGGCGCCTACGAGTGGACGCCCTGACCGGGCGTAGACTGGCGGGCCTGACGAAAGGAGTCCGCGACCCATGAAACTCTTCCTGGACACCGCCGAGATCGAGGAGATCCGCACCGCCGCGCGCTGGGGCGTGCTCGATGGCGTGACCACCAACCCTAGTCTCTATGCCAAGGTCGGCGGCTCGTATGACGAGTTGCTGGTCGAGATCTGCCGCATCACACCCGGGCCGGTCAGCGCCGAGGTCGTCGCGGACGACGTCGAGGGGATGCTCAAGGAAGGTCGCGCGTTCGCCCGCCTGGCGCCAAACATCGTGGTCAAAGTGCCGATGTGCGAAGAGGGCCTCGAGGCCATATATCGCTTCGCCGAAGAGGGCATCAAGACCAACTGCACGCTCATCTTCTCGGCCAATCAGGGACTCCTGGCGGCCAAGGCCGGCGCATCGTTGCTGTCGCCGTTCGTCGGGCGTCTCGACGACATCAACCAGGACGGCATGGAGGTCATCCGAGACCTCGTCAGCATCGTCGAGATGCACGACCTCGACTCGGAGGTCCTGGCCGCGTCCATCCGCCACCCTCGCCACGTGACGGAGGCAGCCCTGGCCGGAAGCCACATCGCCACGCTGCCGTTCAAGGTGCTCCAGCAGATGGTCCACCATCCGCTCACCGACAAAGGCATCCAGACGTTCCGCGACGATTGGCAGAAGGCCCGCGCGGCCGCCGCGGCAAGCGCCAAACCGACCGGGACCGCCAGCGCTCGTAAGCCCGCTGCCCGCTGAGTCGCGCGGCGCTCGCTCGCTCCCGTCAGCCACATCGGTGACGGGAATTCGGAGCCCTGGGGATAGCAGCGTGCCCGTACGCGTGCCACTTGACGAAGGCGCGACGGTCGGTGCTATCATCCGCGTAGCCCCCCTCGATCGGACCCACCTCGCTGCCTGCCGGGCGCGCGCGTCGGGACCTGTCCCGCCAGAGACCTCAGGGTTCGGCGTTTCCTAGAAGGCACCAGTCGAGGGCCGAGTCTTTACGGGCGGTCGGCCGACCGAGCCCGGATCCCACCCATGCCGTCCGGGACACCGGACAGCCACGCAGCACCCCAGGGACATATGAACATCAACGAACTCCAGAGCAAGAACATCAAGGAACTGGTCCAGATCGGCGGAGACCTCGAGGTCGTCGACGCGCGCGACATGCGCAAGGACGACCTGGTCGAGCGGATCCTGCAACGGCAGGTGGAGCGTGGCGGCCAGGTCTACGCGACCGGCATCCTCGACATCGTCGACGAGGGCTTCGGATTCATGCGCCGACGCGGCCTGATGCCCAGCCCGGACGATATCTACGTCTCATCGAGCCAGGTCCGACGGTTCGGCCTCCGCGCCGGCGACCGCGTCGGCGGCGTCACCCGCTCGCCGAAAGACGGCGAGAAGTACTGGGGACTGTTGCGCGTCGAGTCCGTCAACGGGGTGGATCCGGAGACGGCCAAGCGCCGGCCGCACTTCGAGACCCTCACCCCCATCCACCCCATCGAGCTGATCAACCTCGAGACCGACTCCAAGAACCTGAGCCAGCGCATGGTCAACCTGGTCAATCCCATCGGCAAGGGCCAGCGGGCCCTCATCGTCAGCCCGCCCAAGGCCGGCAAGACGATGCTCCTGAAAGCCATCGCCAACGGCATCACAACGAACTACCCGGAGATGCTCCTCATGGTCGCGCTCATCGG
>PNAP01000119.1 GCA_003169735.1 Chloroflexota bacterium
CTAGTTCAGACGCTCGCTGTCCCCTCTCTGTTTCATCGCTCCAATACGTGCCGCTATGAACACCTCTGCCACGCGACTCTGAACGACTCGCCGTCTGGGTCCAGCGCGCCGACGACGTCAAGAGGAACGCCGTTCGCGTTCACCATGGTGATGCGGTCGTGAGAGTAGTTGCTGATCGGGTTGTAGTTAACCATGGCGTGGAAGGGAATCGTGCCGAGATTCGTGAGATGTGGGAAGCTGCCTGAAATCAGCGGACGCTCTACGATCGCCTCCGCGCTTAGCCCGCTATACCCGTCATACGTCTCGTTCAAGGTCAGCGCTTGGTCCGTGTGCGCGTTATACCAGAAGAACTGGAGCGTATTCCCGGTAACGTGCGTAAGACTCGCGCTAACCCCGTATCCGGTAGTGGAAGAGAAGTTGACCGCAGTAATTCCGGCGATCTGAGGCAGGATTTCCAGGTCTCATCGAGAAGAGACACGGAACTGCGCTCGACGATGGCGATTCGCAGGGCCGCCTGCAAGTCGTAGACAAGGATGGGCGGTCCTGGCGACTCCGGGACCAGCACGGTGATTGGGAGCATGTCGACCGAACCGGCCGCGGGCATCTCGGAACCTCCACCCCCAACGGAGGGATGGTACTCGCGAGGGGTCGGCCGTGGCCGCTGGTCGGTGGGCCACGGTCAAGGACCGGACACCGCAGCCACCAGGCTGGTCCGAGGGACTACGTGTTCGTCCGACCCGTTCCTTGTCTAGCCGCTGGCCAGGTCGGCAAGCTTCGGTAGACCGAGTGGTACCGACAGAGCGTCATAGAGTTTCTGCAGGGTGATCCGCCTCCGCCCTTCCACCAGCGGACCGTCCGGCCGCAGATCCAATAGTCTCGCTGCCACCTCAGGATGACTGGGCGCCGGGATCCCATGGCTACCGCACCATGCATCGACCGCCCGAGCCCGACCGGTACGCGGAATGTCGCTTGCTGGGATCGCGAAGCCGGGTCCATGTCGCTCCAGAACGATGGCGTTGATGGCCTCTCGATATGCCCCACCGTCGACGACATCCTCAAGGCAGACGTCGGCGGGCAATCGGATGATCAGCTGGGAGGGGATGCCAGCTGCCGTCAAGACCGCCGCACGGACACGGCCGCTTTCGTCGCCGTCGAGGAAGTACGCGACCCGGGCAGCGGTCAGGTCCAAGTCGGTCATCGCCTGGCGAGAGACCTCGGCAAGACCTGGCGCCACTTGGAACGGCAGGACCACCAGACCGGTGGCCTCTCGCAGGAGAGTCGGCAGCAAGAGCATCTCGGTCCCGCCCTCGCCCATCACGGCGTAGCGAGTGGTGCTGAAGGCGAGCGTCGATGCACCCATCGCCATGATTAGCGGCGAGAACCCGGGACCCAGTTTCCAGAGAGCGTTTGTGATGCTGCTGTGGTCCATGGTGGTCGACTGTTCGACGACACGGATGCCACGACCCAGGTCCTGCGGCAGGCACCCGGCGCTGTGCGTGGTGTAGATGACACTGCTCGCTTGTTCTTGCCGCTCGAGGACCCTCACCAGGTCGGCTTGCGCTTCGTAGTGAAGATGCCGTTCCGCTTCGTCGATCACGAACACGGGCTTCGGGTCAAGCGGTTGCTTTGCGGCGAACGCGACGAGTGCCACGAACTGTCGCAGCCCGTCGCTCGATTCCGCGATGCTCGCCCAGCGTCCTCCGGTGGTCTTGACGAGGACACTGAGCTTCATGCCATCAGACCGGAGCGAGACGGTGATCTTCGCCTGACTCCAGGCGCGTTCGAAGAAGTCAGCTAGGCGGTGATCCGTTGCCTCCTGGATCGTCGCTACGGCGCCGGCGTCCGCTCGTGCGACGGCTTCGCGCAGCTCGACCAGGTTGAGTCGGGCGATGGCGGCCAGGTTCCGAAGCGCAGCGGGAGGGTCATCGGCCTGGGAGTGAAGATCGTAGTCCGCGAGGAGATTGCGCTCTTCGTCGCCGAATAGGACGACTCCGGGGATGCGTCCTACCAGCGCGGACACGGCCCGCTGGTGCGGGTGGATCGCGACTTCGCGCTCCAGGGCAGTCGTTAGCCGCTCCCTCAGCACCGATAGGGGCACGGGCACATCGACGGCTATCGCGTCACGGGCTCCCTGGATCGCGTCTGCGTCTGCCTGGCTCAGTGTCTGAGTGTCGCTGGCCAATACCGTCCGAAGGCGGGAAACAGTGACCCCCTCGTCGTCCATTTCGGTGTCCAGCAACTCGAGCGCCGCCGACATGGCGTTCAACGTCGCGTTTCTGGCGGCAACGTCGCGACGCAGATAAGGAGAGGTCTGGTGCGTGAGACTTCCATTGACCCGTTTGAAGCTGATCAGACCGTCGACGCGAACGGCAGGATGGATGTCGGCAATCGCATCGCGATCCGACTCATCGAGTCGGTACCACGCACTCAGCACGACCTCCTCGGGGGCCCGCTGTGCGCGGGTCCTGGTCAGGTCGGCAAACGGGAACGGCTCAGCGTCGCCAAGGGACAGCAAGGCGTCGAGCAGAGAACTCTTGCCTGCCTGGTTCGGGCCAACAATGGCAACAACTCGTGGGGCGAGGTCGATTCTCGCGTCATCGAACCGTCGAAAGCCGTTTAGTTTGAGCGACACCAAGCGCATCTCGGGAGTCTAGCCACCGAAGCGACGGCCGCGCGCTCGAACGCCGTTCTGCCTGCTGTCGCGATGTGGTGATCGTGTCGGGCTGAAAACCGATGTCGCCTCCGGGCGGAGCGGTCGGCGGGTGTGCCTTCCGGTGCCCTCGGATAGAGGGACCGATGACCGCTGACCGGGACCTCCGTCCGATAGCAGCGCGCGATGGCGGGTCGCTAGCTTGCGTGGTCGTCAGCATCCGATAGTCGTGAGGTCACCATGTTCGCCAAGCGGAGCGCGTGGTCGCGCAGCGAGCGGGGTCAGGGTCTGGCCGAATACGCTCTCATCCTCGCCCTCATCGCGGTCGTCGCCATCCTGGCGCTGATCTTCCTCGGCACCCAGGTCAGCGGCATCCTGTCGACCATCGGCGCCGTCATCTAACGGTTGCCGGGCTGACCCCCTGACACCTCGGTCGTCGCTACCTCGTCCGTCGCGGTCACGTAGGGCAGTGCATCGAGCGCCACGGCATGGCGGTCGCAGAGCCGGATGGGTGCGGTCACCGGCAGCCGGTGCGCCGGCCCGGGTTCGCCGGTCCGGAGGTGGCGCGGTGGCGCCACCAGCTTGCGCCAGTGGGCCCGGTCGACCGCGTAGGCCGCGACACAGTCGTCGTGATCCTCGACCCGGTCGCCGACGTGCTGACAGCCGCTGAAGCCCCGGGCGTAGGCCATCGGTGAGCCGTCGGGCTCGCGGTCACGCGCCATCGACGCCGGACACCTCGCGCAGAGCAGCGAAGAACTCCTCGGCACGGTAGGGCTTGGCCAGGAAACCGTCGCAGCCGGCGGCCACGGCAGCGTCGCGCTCGGCCGGCAGCACGCTCGCGCTCATCACCAGGATGCGTGGCCGATCCGGTCCGAGGGCGATGACCTCGCGCGCCAGATCGAGCCCATCACCGTCGGGCAGGCGGACATCGAGCAGCAGCAGGTCGACCCGCCCATCGGCCAGCGCTCGGCGCGCCGCCGCGAGCGTGGGCGCCTCGTCGATGACGGCGTCGCGAAGCCGCGGCTCCGGCGCCCGCCCCAGCATCGCCCGCAGCAACAGGCGGTTGGTCGGGTCGTCCTCGACGGCCAGGATGCGCCATCGCTCGGGGGCGGCCATGTCAAGTCGCACCATCGAGCGGCCCGAGGCCCGGATGGGGTGCCACCCGCGCCAGCCAGGCGCGCAGCCCGGCCACGGCATCGCTGCCCTTCTCGACCACGCCCAGCACGTGGCCCTTGAGCCGCTCGCGCTCGGCTTCGGTCAGCGAGTGGGCGGTCAGGATGAGCACCGGCAGGTCGCGCGTGCGGGCATCGGCGCGGAGCCCCTTGACCACGTCCCAGCCGTCGAGGCCGGGCATCACCAGATCGCAGATGACGAGGTCGAACGAGCCGGCCGCGGCGGCCGCCAGGCCTTCGCGGCCCGAGGTAGCGCGGGTGACCTCGAAACTGCCCACCGCCAGGGCCGCCTCGACCAGATCGAGCGAGGCCGGCTCGTCGTCGACCGCCAGCACGCGCATCGCACCGGTCCCGGCCTCCCCGGTCAGGGTGTGGCGCGCCAGACGGGCGAGGAGCGCCTCGCGGTCGACCGGCTTCAGGAAGTAGTCCACGGCACCGAGCGCGAGGCCGACCTCGCGTTCATCGACGACGGTCACGATGACCACCGGCACGTCGCGCACCGCCTCGTCCGCCTTCAACTGGCGCAGCACCTCCCAGCCGTCGATGCCGGGCAGCAATACGTCGAGCACGATGGCCGCCGGCGGATCTCGACGCGCCGCCGCCAGCCCGCTCTCGCCATCGCTGACGGCGCGCACGCCGTAGCCCTGCTGCTCGAGATAGGTGCGCAGCAGCCGCACCGCGCTCGGGTCGTCCTCGATGACGAGGATGTCGGCGTCGGCCGGCGCCGTCGTGGCGCTGGCCGGCGCGGTGGTCGGCTCAAGGGCGGGTTCGTGGCCGACGAGGACGCCCGGCAGGCTGACCGAGAAGCAGCTGCCGGCACCGAGCTTGGAGCGCACCTCGATGCGACCGCCATGGGCTTCGACCAGGCGACGCGTGAGGGCCAGGCCGAGGCCGGTCCCCGCTTGGCGCGATGCCACATCACCGACCTGGTGGAACTCCTCGAAGACGCGCGCCTGATCGTCGGGCGCGATGCCCACGCCGGTATCGGTCACGTCGATGCGCACGCCGTCGCCGAGGCGATGCGCGTCGAGCGCGATATGGCCGCCGTGGGGCGTGAACTTGATGGCGTTCGACAGTAGGTTGTAGAGGATCTGGCGGAGACGACCACGGTCGACCTCGATGACCGCTGGCTCGATGTCCGACGAGAGCGTCAGCTGCTTGCGATCGGCCAACGTCTTGAGGCCGGCCAGCGACTCACCGGCGGCCGCGCCCAGATCGACCGGCTCACGCGCCAGATCGAGCCGGCCGGCCTCGACCTTCGACAGGTCGAGCACATCGTTGATGAGGCTGAGCAGGTGCTGGCCGCCGGTATTGATGTGCTCGACCCACTCGCGCGGCACGCTCAGCCGGCCGTCGCTGCCGGGTTCGTCGCGCATCAGGTCACTGAAGCCGATGATGGCGTTGAGCGGCGTTCGCAGTTCGTGGCTCATGCTCGCCAGGAAGTCGCTCTTCGCCTGGCCGGCCGCGCGGAGCGCCTCGACCGAGCGCTGGAGCAGGTCGTTCAGCCGCTCCTGGTCGGCCAGCACCCGCCGCCGGTCGACGAGCAGAGCGGTCTGCGCGGCGAGGGCGCGGACGAGGGCCAGGTCGTCGGCGGCGAAGAGGCTGGCGCGCTCGGTCAGCATGACCACGGCGACCGACGTGTCACCGATGGTGGGCACGGCCACGACCGAGAGCAGCCGGGCATCGGTGACCGTGGTCCAGCCCGCCGGGACCGCCATCGCGGGCACCTCGACACCACCATCGTCGGGCAGCGCTCCGGGCAGCGTCGAGCCCTCGGGCAGCGACGCGATGGTGCTGGCGAGGACGCGCGTCGATCCATCGGCCGTCCGCTCGACGACCAGGACGTCTTTGCCGGCGATGCCCTGGGCGGCCACCGCCAGCCGCGCCCACATCGCCGCCGCCGGTTCCGAGGCCGGTGCCGCGAGCAGTCGCTCGGACTGGCCGAAGGCGGCCGCCGAGCCGATGAGCCGGCGCAACCGACCGGGCGGCAGGAAGGCGATGAGGTAGGCGAGCGCGGCGACCACGCCGATGAGCTGGCCGATGGCGGTCGCCATATCGCCGATGCCGGAACTCGCCACGGTCGTGCCGTCAGCCGCCGTCGGCGTGGCCGCCGCGCCGGCGGCAGCAGCCAGGATGGCCACGGCCAACGCGCCCGTGGCGATGGCCGCCAGCCACAGCCGCGCGCGCGCCGAGCCGTGGCGCTGGCGCGCCTCGATGACGAGATAGCCGGCAGCCACCGCCTCGAAGACGATGAACAGGCCGAGCAGCAGGTAGACGACGACGGCGAAGTCGCTCGCCCGGTCAGAGCCGACGACGAGCGCGATGGCGACGATGGCCGCCGTCGTGCCGAGCAGCGAGACGAGGGCGAGCGGCACCAGCCAGCGCCGGATCGGGCGCAGGTCCGAGATGAGCTTCAGGGTGAAGGCCGGTTCGGCCAGCAGCAGCACCGCGCCGACGAGGCCGACGCCGGTCACCACGGGCGACTTGCCGAGCGCGAGCGTCAGCAGCTCGACCACGAAGAGCGTGGCGAAACCACTGAAGACGAGCGCCAGGTCGCGCCCGAGGCGGTCGTGATGGCGCCGCCACGACCAGACGGCGACGCCGAACAGCAGCGCGAAGGGGAACTCGATGATGAGGCTGATGAGATCCTTCACGGCAGGCACTCCCGTTCACTTTCGACCGGCGGGGCGGTCCCCTAGCCGACCAGGCGCAACCCGCGCGCGAGGTCCATGGGCATGGCGATGCGCTCGTCGGCGAGTTCGGCCAGGTGGTCCAGGAAGAGGTCGACCAGGTGCGGGTCGAACTGGCTGCCCTTGACCCGGAGCAACTCAGCCTGGGCGACCGAGACGGCCAGCCCGGCGCGATACGGGCGGTCGTGGGTCATCGCATCGTAGGCATCGACGATGCTGACGATGCGCGCGCCGATGGGGATGGTCTCGCTGGCCAGGCCGTCGGGGTAGCCGGTGCCGTCCCAGCGTTCGTGGTGGCCGCGCACGATGGGGGCGATGAGCGTGCCGGCGCGCAGCGGCTCGACGATGCGCGCGCCGATGGCCGGATGGCGGCGCATCTCCGCCCATTCCCGATCGTCGAGCGGGCCGGGCTTGCGCAGGATGGCCTCCGAGATGCCGATCTTGCCGATGTCGTGGAGGAAGGCGCCATAGCCGACCGACGGCACCGTCGCCGCATCGACGCCGGCCAGGCGGGCGAGGTCGAGGGCGTGGCCGGCCAGCCGCGCGCAGTGATCCTTGGTGAGCGGGTCCTTGGCCTCGATGGCGGCGGCCAGTGCCACCAGCACGCCTTGCACGTCCTCGAGCTGGTCGACCGCGTCCTTGGTGCGCAGCGCCGACGCTACCCGCGCCAACAGTTCGGCGCGATCGAAGGGCTTGGTCACGAAGTCGCTCGCGCCGGCCGACAGACCGGCCACCTTGTCGCGCGTCTGGTCGAGGCCGGTCAAGAGGATGATGGGCGTGATGGCGGTCGCCGGGCGCGCGCGCAGGCGACGGGTGACCTCGACGCCGTCGGCGCCGGGCATCTGGCAGTTCTCGGGCACCGTCAGCAAGGTCCTGACGTTCGACCTCGCCGATCTGGCCAAGGATCCGACCGAACCGCTGCGCATCCTGCGTGCCCTCTTGGCCGACCCAGCCAAGCTGAAGCCGTCGGTCACCCGCCAGGAGCTGACCGAGCAGGCGGCCAAGGACTTCGCCGATCTGGCCATCGGCCTGCGTGATCGCGGTCACGAGGCACAGGACGTGGCCCACTTCCTCGATCGGCTGCTGTTCTGTCTCTTCGCCGAGGATGCTGGTCTGCTGCCGACGGCGCTCATCGAGCGGCTCGCCGAGAACACCAAGCGTGACCCGGAGGCGTTCAGCTCTGGCCTGGCCGACCTGTTCGCGCGCATGTCGACCAAAGGCGGCGGGCTCTTCGGGGTCGAGCGCATCGAATGGTTCAACGGCAGCCTCTTCGACGGCTCGCCGGTCATCCCGCTCACGGCCGCCGAGGTGGCCATCGTCCTGCGGGTCGCCAAGCTCGACTGGGCGGAGATCGAGCCGGCCATCTTCGGCACCCTCTTCGAACGTGGTCTCGACCCTGATCGCCGCACCCAGCTCGGCGCCCACTACACCGACCGCGAGTCCATCGTCCGGTTGGTCGAACCCGTGCTCATGGCACCGCTCCGGCGCGAGTACGTGGTGATGCAGGAGCGCGTCAAGGAGCTGCTCGCCAAGGGCTACGGCACACCAAGGCGGCGCTCGACCGACCCGCTCAACGACCCGCGTAAGGTGTTCGAGGCCTTCCTCGACCGGCTGCGCTCGGTGACCGTGCTCGACCCGGCCTGCGGCTCGGGCAACTTCCTGTACATCGCCCTGCAGTCATTGAAGGACCTCGAGAAGGAGGCCATCAACTGGGGCAGCATGACGATGCGCTTCAGCGCCCAGTACAGCCAGGTCGGACCGCACCAGTTGCGCGGCATCGACATCAACCCCTATGCCGCCGAACTGGCGAGAGTGACCATCTGGATCGGCGAGATCCAGTGGATGCTGCGCAACGGCTTCCACTACCTGCGCGATCCCATCCTGCGACCGCTCTACGCCATCGAGACCAAGGACGCGCTCATCGACTGGACCGACCCCGAGCACCCGGTCGAGGCCACCTGGCCGGACGCCGAGGTCATCATCGGCAACCCGCCGTTCCTCGGCAACCGCCTGCTCCGTAGAGGCCTCGGCAATGACTACGTCGAGACCCTGTTCGGCATCTTCGATGATCGACTGCCACACGCGTCGGACTTCGTCTGCTACTGGTACGAGAAGGCGCGAGCTATGGTCGCAGCCCGCCGAGCCATGCGCGTCGGCCTGCTGGCCACGCAAGGTATCCGCGGTCGCGAGAACCGGACCGTGCTCGAGCGCATCAAGGCGAGCGGTGACATCTTCCTTGCCTGGTCCGACGAGCCCTGGGTCCTCGATGGCGCGGCTGTCCACATCAGCTTCGTCGGCTTTGACGATGGCTCCCAGAGCGAGCGGATGCTCGATGGCTCGGTCGTGGCGGCGATCAACGCCGACCTCACGACCGGGCTGGACCTGACCGTGGCGCGACCTCTGGTCGAGAATCGCGGCATCGCGTTCATGGGCGATATCAAGGCCGGTCCTTTCGAGATCGACGAAGCGACCGCGCTCGCGATGCTTGGCCGACCGAACCCTGATGGGCGCTCCAACGCTGATGTGGTCCGTCCGTGGGCCAACGGACTGGACATCGGCAGCCGGTCGCGCTCGATGTGGATCATCGACTTCGGGCTCGACATGACCGAGGCGCAAGCGGCCCTGTTCGAGGCACCCTTCGAGTACGCCCTGCGCGTGGTGCGCCCGGTGCGTCTGCGGTCAGGCTCGGCGTGTTGCCGGACGCGCTGGTGGATCCATCACAATCGCCGCCCCGCCATGATGGCCGCCCTTCACGGGCTTGACCGTTTCATCGTCACGGTGCGCCATTCGAAGCATCGGCTGTTCGTATGGCTCCCGGCCGAGACCCTCCCTGACAGCGCCCTCATCGCGTTCGCCCGTTCCGACGACTACACCTTGGGCGTCCTGCACTCGCGCGTCCACGAACAGTGGGCACTCGCCACCGGTACGCAACTCGAGACTCGACCTCGTTACACGCCCACGACCACGTTCGAGACATTCCCGCTGCCACGACCAACAGAAGAGCAGCGCGCGCGAATCGGTGATGCCGCGGTTCGCTTGAATGCCCTCCGTCTCGGCTGGCTTGACCCGCTCGATGCCTCCGCCGAAGACCTCGAGCTTCGCACACTCAACAACCTCTACAACGAGATGCCGAGATGGCTATCCGATGCCCATGCTGCGCTCGACGATGCCGTGCTGGGCGCGTACGACTGGCCGGTGGACATCACCGACGACGACCTTCTCGCTCGACTATTGGCATTGAACCTCGAGCGGGTAGCGATGCCGGTTCCTGCGGCCTGAGAGGGAACTGGGGGTCCCGTGCGTCGCGCGGCGTGTATCCCCGCCAGGCGGATCAGCCCGCCTTGGGTCGCCGTCCGCGCTTCTGCGGCCGTGACACGATGAAGAGGTCATCGCCAACCTTGAACAGGTTGACCTCGCCATGCCCGGTGCTGGTCTTGGCGCGGTTGAAGGCCAACCGGATGGTCGCTGCCTTCTCGCCCTGATCGAGACGCACCCGGAAGGCCACCGACCTGTCCGCATGCGACTCGTCGATGGCTTTCGCGAGCGACCCCTCGAGCTCGAGCCGAGCGAGCTGGCGGGCGGTGAGTCCGCGCGGCTGCGGCGGAGTGTCCAACACGGCAGGGCTGACCTTGGTGACCTTCATCCATTCCTCCTGGTCCGAGCTCGGTGGCTGGTCACGATACCCGAAGCGCCACTGTCGATGCTTGTTGGCCCTTCACCGTGGCGGCCTAGTGTGGGGTCGCCGCTCCAGTCGCCCACGGTGCCGTGGCAGGCGGGGATCGTTGCGCTCAGCGCCGGGTGCCGCGTTCAGATCGACGACCGCAACAACTCCGCATCGCGGCAGACCGTGAGCACGTCGCCCGGCAAATGGAGCACCATGCGGGCGTGACGGATGAGCTCGACTTCGTGCTTGCGGCGGACAGGAATCTCCTCGGGTCCTACGGACGATTGGTGGCGCACAACGCAACCGGGACCGTTCGCACGTTCGGCGGCGTGATGGCCTTTACGACTGGCCTGCCACTCATCCTCTTCAACGGCTGCCTGGTCGTGGAGCGGGCAGGAGCCGAGGACCTTGACCGGGCGCTCGAGTGGCTGGGCGGACTCGGGTTCCGTTACCGGATCGCCATCCGCGAGGCGTTCGCGGGCGATCTTCGGGCGACCGTCATCGGTCGAGGATTGGTGGAAGTGGCCCGACTCGACCCGGCCATGATCCTCCATCCGATCCCGCCGATACCACCACTTCCGAACGGCGTGTCCGTCCGGCCGGTCGTCAGCGACGCGGATCTCGACGAGTACCACGGCGTCTTCATCGCCGCCGGGCTCCCCCCGGAGGTAGCGGAACGCATGCTGCCGACCGCATTCGCGACCGACCCCGACGTCCGGCTCTTCACGGCGTACCTCGATGGACGAGCGGTCGGGACCTCGGTCGCGGTGCGGACGGGCGATATCGCCGGCGTGTATGCCGTTGGCACGCTGCCTGAGGCACGTCGACGCGGCGTCGGGACGGCGGCGACATGGGCCGCGGTCGGAGCAGCCACGGACTGGGGATGCGAGATGGTCGTGCTGCAGGCCACGGCCAGCGGCTTCCCCGTGTACGAGGCGATGGGTTTTCGGACGGTGGTGCGATATGTCGCCTTCGAATCTCCACGCTTGACGGACAAGCCTTGACGGTCGATGTGCTGCCTTCCATCGTCGATCGCGTCACCATCGATCCGGAGAGCCTGGCCAATTAGGACGCGAGGATGAGCGACGGCCGGCCAACGAACGATCTCGCTTCAGCGACGCGCTCTCTCGGCAGCGTGAGATGGAGATCCTGCGCGCGCTCTGCTCCGGGCACTCGGCGGACGCGATCGACCTGGTGCCCGGTGGCACGATCGCCAGCGGGATGCTCGGAGTTCCGATCGCCGGGGGTGCCGGCCATCGAGGATCGCGCGTGACGCCGCTCGGCTAGGCGGGGAGGCAGAGTGCCGATACGGTCAGGATCCGTGGGTCCCCGTCGCTCTTGCCGGCGACGTACCAGGAGGTGGCGTTGCTGGTCGGCGTGAGATTCTCGATGACGCCGAAGTACGCATCGGTAGGCGAGTAGGGTGCCTCGGTACACGTTCAACTCTTCCCGGAGGCGGGCATTGTGGGCCGCCAATAGGGCATGCCAGGCCTCGTCTCCCATCCGTTCAAGGGTGGTGGTCGAGTCGACGATGTCCGTGAACATGACCGTCGCCAGAGCCCGCTCACCCGCCTCACCAAGGGCGGCACGTTGCGCGCGAGCGCTGCCACTCCAGTCGAGGCTCACCCA